>NZ_AJQY01000021.1:0-22120 GCF_000296875.1 Streptococcus sp. GMD1S
ATTTCTTCATCATATAAAGGAGTTACCTCCGACCCATAATTTAACTTCCCATTAGAGTAAGTAACAGGAACTGTTTCTTTATTATCCCCAATTTTTATTGTATAGTCACCCTTAATGTCAGATTGGCTAGTATCTAAGAATACTTTATAATCCTTTACTACGTTTCCACTCTCTATATAAATACTATTTTTGTAAAGCTTTAATCCATTAAACTCCTTCTTGTCTTGCTCTAAAAATTTAAATATAGGTTCAAACGTTTTTTCAAATTCGTACTGTTCCTTTGTTCTGTTTTTGGGAATGGTCTCACCACCCAAACTACATCCAGTCAGTGTATAAAGAGTCAGGACCATTAACATCACACTAACAACCCAAAATAAGCGTTTATTTTCCTTCATCTCTTTCTCCTAAACATTCTATGCCTATTATAACATAAAAAAGAGCGTTTCCGCTCCCTTTATCACTCAGGTAATTCTACCTTCAAAATCATATCCGTTGGTTGTAATACCTTCTGAACAGCTGCGAGAAAGGCTAGTCCATTATCCGATGGAGAATATTGGAAGGTGATATGGATGACTTTTTTATCAAAGCTATCGCCATATCGATCCACATACTGCTTACTTTCGAGGAAGTAGATATAGTTGTTGAGTTTTTCTTGCAGTTTCAACAAATGTTCTTCTTCAGTATCTGGAAGCCAAAGATTGCCATCTATTAATAAAAGTTCCAAGTCTGTGTCACTCGTTCCGATTGCATCAATTTCTGAAACATCTAACTGAATAAGAGATTCTTTTATCCAAAATGTCGTTTTTATCAAACGATAAAGTCGATCTATTGCATCACTTTCATTTTTAAATTCGTCTCTTATCCAGATATCTTGGCGCTCATTAACCTCATATACTTTATATTGACTAGATTTCTCATCGTAATAGTATCCCAAAGTAAATTGACCTCCATATCGCTCATCAAGCGCAATATGAAATATCCCCATCTTATCTCTATGTTGATTAATGAAATTTACCAGTTCTTGTTTTGTCATTTAAAATTCCTCCACAACTCTCACATTCAATATGGCGTTTGCTATAGCTCCACTACCTTAGGTGGATTGTAGTATTTTTCCTTGAATTCCTTAAGAATCTTCTCTACCTTTTCTTCATCACACTGTCTGTATAACGGACTACGGTCTAATACATTACATAGTCTTTCATAGGTATAAGTACGTTTCTGTTCATCTGATAATTTTGAAATACTTTCTATAATATTTCTTACCAACTCATCTGTTTCAATAACAAAGGGAAGGCTTGTATATCTTCTTAAACGACTGCCTTGCATAGAAATATAATCAGTTACCTTATCTAATTTGACTAGGTCAACCGATAAACTAAAATCTTTCAAGATATCAAAGGTTCTGCGCGCTATATCCCTGTCACCTTCTGCATACAGAGGGAATAAGCAATATTCCATCAATACACTAATATCTGTACTATCCACTTCATAAGAATCCCGTTCTCGTATACGATATTTTGCATCTGTGCCTAAAAAGGCTTCTTCCTCTTTTCCTTCTCTCATCACATTACGATAAAAATTAATAAAAGATTGATAATCTTTAGGCTCTGGTAATTCATATATTTTCATTTAGTTACTCCATTGATTAATTCTAAAAATTCCTTCAATTTGCTCAATTTTATTAGTGCCTGGTTCATAGACGCGTGGATTTTTGATTTCATAATAGCCTTGACGTTCAATCGCAGATAGAAAATCATCGTAAGAATGCCCCTTTGTGTCAATCGTTGGCATAAGTAGTTCGCTATTTAGAAATGCTAAATAATCTTTTTATAAATATAGTCTCATTATACCACAAAAAGAGAGCGTTTCCGCTCCCTTTTTTACTCTGGCAATTCTACCTTCAAGATCATATCCGTCGGTTGCAATACCTGCTGAACAGCTGCGAGGAAGGCTAAGCCATTATCAGATGGAGAATACTGGAATGTGATATGGATGACTTTTTTGTCAAATTGATCACCATATCGCTCCACATACTGCTTACTTTCGAGGAAGTGAATGTAATTATTCATTTTTTCTTGCAGAATTTCCAGATGGACTGCTTCTATCTCTTCCTCCCAGCCAACTGGATCAACTAGAAGAAGTTCCAAATGATTATCAACTATACCAATTGCATCAAGTTCGCTAGGTTCCAGTTCTGAAACAATGGCTTGAGTGACAATTTGTTTAAATTCCTCTGCTGTAAAAAGACGACGAGTATTTCCTGGGTTTTTTAAAATAAAAGAAGGATGATTTTCGATGAAGAGCTTACCAGACTCATCTTGTGTATACTGCTTTTTAGATTTCCAAAAACCATAATCTGCATAATTCATCAACTCTTTACCAGTATGTTCTCCCGACATATAACTATCTGCAGCTTCTTTGGGGATTTCTTGAACTACTTCTGGCATGGTAATATTAAAAGTTGGATAACGCAAGAAATACTTATCACCATCTTGACAAATTTCCAACATATCTTTTTGACTTACATAAATTGATTCCATTCTTATCTCCTTTGTCTTTTACCAAATGTCTATATTTATTCCCTATTTTGAGGCTGTTTATATGAAGTCATCCTCTTTACCATAAAGGCCAGCGCCCCGTTTCAGCATAAATCATGACTTCGTATGCTCCCCTAGAAGATTCAAATGCTCTATCCATCAGTTCTTTAGTAATAGGATAGCGAACTTCTGGCCCCATGGCTCCTCCAACTTCTTTAAAGAAGCTAATTTCGTAATAACCATCTGTCTCATATACAATAAATCCATTGCCTCTATGTACAATCGTATCCGATTGATTACAATCTTCTAACTCATCTGCTTTAGGCCAACGATGATGTTCACAATAAAACATTACTTCTAAAGAATCTTTTTCTGATTTTGAAACACGTTCTGCTAATTCCTGGCTAATGGGAAAGTTAAGCACTTCTTTCCCTCTACTCCACAGAATCTCATAATCCTTATTGTTTTTTAATACCGTACAATTTTTGTATTGCAGCATTTCTATTGTCATATACATCGACTTTCTTTACTTTTTTAATTCTTCTCTATCATAGGCAAAAAAGATCTAGTTGGTGCGAGCATTTCTTATCAAGCTCCCCATGATCTTCTTTCGCTTGTGCAAATTATTGGCTAAACACAAATAGACAATAAACAAAAGCATCGAGTGGAAAAATAATGGCAAAAAACTAGGATATAACAGGAATACGACTAAAGATACTAACAAACTAATAAAGCTACCACGAATTACGGAAGAAACAACAGCTCCACTTTTCTTTACTACTTCTAGGAATTCTAAGTACTCCAAATCTGTAAATAGAGCCGGATACAAATCCAAATCTTTCTTAAAATAGACATCCAGCAATTTCCCGAAAAGTAAGGAAAGACAAGAGAATAAAACCAAATAAAGATACTTGTGAGCAGATATACTAAAGATTGTTAATCCATTCAGAAATCTGATAAAAGGAAGAAATAGCAATACCAGAGAAAGAATAACGTACTGTTGACTCTTAGAAGTTCTTTCTGGAATCGAAAAAAACAATTTCTTTGTCTTTAAGTCATAGTAAACTAATTTGTTCTTAAACTCTCCTAGATGAACTAGTCCAGTATAATGTTTATTCTTTTCTATCATTTCCACTCCCTTTCTAACCATAATCAAATGATATAAGCTTTTTCATAGCTTCAGTGAACTGGATTAGAGCTCTCTAATATCTGGAATTCAGTTTCATTATATATCTCTTTTACTTGAGTAGCGATACATAATCATCTGGAAGTTTGCCTCTCCAGTCAATCCACATTTGCACAGCAATTGGAATTAATCTTTCAAGCTCTTCCTGAGTAAATAACTCTCTAGTTTCAGGTAAATCAATTAATGATGTCGGACTCTCTTCTATAAATCGTTTCTCACTAGCTTTCTTTTCTTCTTCCGTCGGTGGCCAACAATCGTTTTGAACCTTCCAAGATATTTCAAGTAGAGTCCGTTCTCCACTCTCTAGTAAGGTAAATAATTCTTGTGGTAATTCATAGACAACTAACCAAGAAGCTACGGTTCCCTCTTCTGAAACTAAATAATACTTGTTATCATTTCTCCAGATGGATTTTCCGTAACCTTTTACTTCTTCGAATTGGATAACATCTTCCCATTGTAGTTTTGTTGGTTTCATTTTATACCTTCCTTACTTAAGTGGTGATACATAATCATCTGGAAATTTGCCTTCAGATTCGATCCAAATCGTCTCTGCAATAGGCATTAACTCTTTTAATTCTTCTTGTGTAAAAAGTAATTGATTTTTCGGATTAGCTATCAGTATCTTTGGTCGTTCTTTGGCTCTTCCTCTTTTTATTTTATTGATTTCTTCTTCCATCGGTGGCCAACGATCGTGCTTAATCTTCCAAGATATTTCGAGTAGCGATCTCTCTCCACTTTCTAATAAGGCAAACAGCTCATTTGGTAATTTATAAACTACACGCTGAGGGGCAATTCCTCCCTCCTCATCAACATAATAAAGATGATTACCATCTCTCCAGATATGCTGACCGTAACCTTTTACCTCTTCAAATTGGATAACATCTTCCCATTGTAGTTTTGTTGGTTTCATTTGTATTTTCCCTTTTCTTATAACCCTTTCAGACTAAACTAGTAGAGCACTCATAATCTTTTTTATTTGGTATTCCAACATGATAGAACTACCTTAAAAATCAATGTTAACGTTTCCCATTATTATACCATACAAGCGCTTGATATGAGGGGTTTGCTAGTTAAAAACTAACAAAAAAACACTAGCTATCCAGTGTTTTGTTTCTAGTTTACTGCCCCCTGCAGGAATCGAACCTGCAACTACTCCTTAGGAGGGAGTTGTTATATCCATTGAACTAAGGGAGCTAGAGAAAAACCCTGCTGGGTGAGCAGAGTTTTTTAGTCGAATTAACGACGGATTTCTTTGATACGAGCTGCTTTACCTTGAAGAGCACGCAAGTAGTACAATTTCGCACGACGTACTTTACCGTAACGAACAACTTCGATCTTTTCAACACGTGGAGTGTGGATTGGGAAGATACGCTCAACACCTACACCGTTAGAGATTTTACGAACTGTGTAGTTTTCTGAGATGCCTGCACCTTTACGTGCAATAACAACACCTTCAAAAATCTGGATACGTTCACGGTTACCTTCGACAACTTTCGCGTGTACACGAACAGTGTCACCAGGACGGAATGATGGGATATCTGTACGAAGTTGACCTTCAGTCAAGCTTTGGATTAATGGATTCATTTTATTCTCCTATCTTTGTCAATCTTGAGGAACCTTCCTCAGCGGATAAACTGTATTTTTGTGCGTCCATTACACACAAGATACAGTTTACCAAATTTCCACCTAAAAGTAAAGAAATTTATAGCAGAATTCCTAAAAAAATCGCTAGAAAACCGCCTATATAAGTTAAGAGAAAATAGCTATAAAATACCTTCTTGTCACTGATTAGTCTTTGTAGCTCGTCATTCAAGGTTGAAAAGGTCGTTAACCCTCCACAAAAACCTGTCGCTAGGATGGCATAGATTTCCTTGGACTCCACATGATTGTAGAGTAGGCCGATCAAAAAACAACCTAAAAGATTGGCTATAAGCGTTCCGAGGGGCAATTTAGAAGCTTGATTATAGCGGGAAAAGAAATACCGCACCAGGGCTCCGAACCCGCAGGCGATTGCAAGATAAACGATTACCATTTCTTCCTCCCTAGAACATAAGCCAAGAGTAGACCTCCTCCAATACTCAAAAGCAGATAGATGATTAAGCTAAGATAACGCCCGGTATCAAGCAGTTTTACTGCATCAAGCATTAGGCTAGAAAAGGTTGTCAGGCCACCGCAAAAACCCGTCCCCAGCGCCAAAATTAAGCCTTTACTAGTTCCCTTATGGGCCAGATAGCCTTTTACCAGATAGACCAGGCAGAATATTCCCAGATAGTTGACAAGGAGGGTACCCCAAGGAAAGTCGGGACTGGCTGGTAACCAAGTAGAAACCAGGTAGCGGACAAGGCCTCCCAACATAGCAGCCAGAAAAATCCCGAGCGGATAAAATTGTTCTTTTTTCATTTGATGTTTTGATCCTGATAATCACGCGAACGTTTGAGAATGTCTGAAAAAGTCGCAACAATGGTCTCCTGGTAGCGCTTATCTTCTACTCGATTTTTGACCTTTTCAAAAATGATTTCTTCTCGCTTGGAATCTAAAATAGGTTTTCCTGAGGCTTTCTTATAGGCAACTACTCCCTCAACCAAATGCATCCGTTCTTCTAGGAGCTTGACGATTTGGTCGTCGATTTGATCAATTTCTTGCCGAATACTAGCTAAATCCATAGTGTCTCCTCCTTTATTTGAATTATTGTATCAAAAAGCCACCAAATAGGCTAGTAAAATCCCAAAAAACTAATAAAAAAACGCACTGACTTCTTCCAGTCAGCGCAGTTTGATTCTTATCCTACTTTTGCAGCCAATTCTTCTGCGAATTGTTCCAAACGTTCGATGTCTTCTTCTTCGGCAGAGAGGTCCACTTTAACACACTCTGAACCTTTTTCAGCTCCTGTCGCTACAAATACACGATCAAAGTCATCAACAGCCTTACAGAATTCGTCGTAGAAGGTATCTCCTGAACCGACCACTCCGTAGATTTTGCCATTCAAGTTGAGATCAGCTAGGTCTTCGTAGAAGTCCATCATCTCATCTGGCAATTCTCCATCTCCGTAAGTGTAAGTCGCAACAATTGCGATATCCGCTTCCAAGAAGTCTGAAGCGTCAACAGTCGTACATTCATCAACATCGACATCCAAGCCCAAGTCACGCAATTTATCTGCTACAATATCTGCAATTTCTTCGGTATTACCGGTCATACTGGCAAATACAATTTTTGCTAATGCCATATCGTCCTCCTCAATTTATCTTTCTCCATTATATCATATCTTTTTCATTTTAAAAATAAAAATTCTTGTGCTACAATGAAATGAGAAAGAATTGAGGTTACTTATGGAAATTTGCCAGCAAATTTTAGAGAAAATCAAAGAATACGATACCATTATCATTCATCGTCATATGAAACCAGATCCAGATGCCTTAGGGAGTCAGGTAGGTTTAAAAGCTCTTCTCACACACCATTTTCCAGAAAAGACCATCAAAGCAGTCGGTTATAACGAACCAACTCTAACCTGGATGGCGGAAATGGATACTGTCCAAGACAATGACTACCAAGGAGCTCTTGCTATTATTTGTGATACAGCGAATCGCCCTCGTATCGATGATAAACGCTACGAACAAGCTAATTTCACCATCAAAATCGATCACCATCCAAATGATGACATCTATGGTGACCTATCTTGGGTGGATACAAGTTCAAGCAGCGCCAGTGAGATGATTGCATTATTTGCTCAAGAAAATCAGCTAACTTTGTCTAGTGAAGCGGCACGACTTCTCTATGCAGGAATTGTCGGGGACACAGGGCGTTTTCTCTACCCTTCAACCAGTGCCCGTACCTTTAGAATAGCTGGCCAGCTCCGAGAAATTGATTTTGACTTTGCTGGACTGTCTCGTCAAATGGATACCATGAGCTTCAAGATTGCAAAACTGCAAGGGTATGTCTATGATCATTTAGAAGTTGATGAGAATGGAGCTGCACGCGTTCTACTTACTCAAGACACCTTGGAAAAATATAAGGTTACGGATGCTGAAACAGCTGCAATTGTCGGAGCACCTGGCCGAATTGATACTGTTAAGGCTTGGGCTATCTTTGTTGAACAAGCTGATGGTCACTTCCGTGTGCGTATGCGCAGTAAAATCACTCCTATCAATGAGATTGCCAAACGACACGACGGAGGAGGGCATCCATTAGCCAGTGGCGCCAATTCCTATAGTCTAGAAGAAAACGAACAAATATACAAAGAACTAAAAGAGGCCCTACAGATGCACCAAGGCTAAGAAAGAATTTTCTTGGCCTTTTATATGCTAGTTTCTTAAAATATACGGTTTCTTTGTACCTCAGTTTATGGTATAATAAATCAAACTGAATAAAAGGAGACATAATAATGGAAAAAAATCGTTTGTATATTCTCATTTCTGCTGGAGTAGCAATCCTTGGTTCACTCTTGCCATGGGCTAGTTTAAATGCAGGTTCTTTTGGGTCCTATAGTGTGAATGGTTACCAAGGTGATGGGTGGTTTGTCATTATCGCGGCTATTGTGTCTATTGTTCTTGCGTGCTTGAATAACATGAATAAAGCAATGCCTAAAGGGTTCTCAATTGGTGTCATTGTTGCGGGTGCAATTGCAACTCTCGTTACACTAAATAGTCTCTTTAATGTAAATAAATACATGTCTAACTTTGGTGGATATGGCATTTCAATCGGCTTTGGTTTGATTTTGGCTATTCTTGCTAGCATTGCACTAGTTGTAACTGGTCTCTTGGCAATGTCAGGTGGTAAAATTACAAAAGAATCATTTACTGAATTAGCTGAGTCTGGTAAAGATTTTGCTCAAACTGTCGGACGTGTAACAAGCTCTACCGTTAAAACTGCAGTCGAAGAAATCAAAAAAGAATCCCAAGAACGTAAAAAAGAAGAAACTACAGCTGATAAAACAGAGACAGCTAAAGAGGAAACCGAGCAAAAAGAAGAATCTAAGGAACCAGCTAATGTGGAAGCTGAATCAGCAGCAGAAAATGCAGAACCAGTAAAAGAAGAAACTACTGAATCTGAATCTGAAACAAAAACAGAAGCTGAGCCAGTAGCCGAACCAACTGAAACAGAGGCTGAAGCTGAAACTGTAACAGAATCAACAGAAACAGAACCTACTGAAACTGAAAAAGAGGCTAAATCAGCAGAAGAAAACGCAGAACCAGTAAAAGAAACAGAAGTAAAAAATCAACAAGAAGAAAAAGCTCCAAATCAAGAGAACTAATCATTCTTCTACCCTCACTCCAGTAAACACTGGAGTGATTTTTTATCAAGATTTTTAATAAAATCAGGGAAAAGACTTGCCAAACTTATCAGAATCTGATAGACTAGTATAGTAACAATCTATGGCTCGCAAAGAGACCATGGCAGAAAGGAAATATTGCAAAATGAAAAAAGATATCCATCCAGAATATCGCCCAGTTGTCTTCATGGACACAACTACTGGTTACAAATTCCTTAGCGGTTCAACAAAACGCTCTAACGAAACTGTTGAGTTCGAAGGCGAAACTTACCCATTGATCCGTGTGGAAATTTCATCAGACTCACACCCATTCTACACTGGACGTCAAAAGTTCACTCAAGCAGATGGACGCGTGGATCGTTTCAACAAAAAATACGGTCTCAAATAATGATAAAAAAGAACAGTTACCACTGTTCTTTTTTTGTACTTCTTTTTATGAACCAATCACTACTACTTTCTATGTTGTCAACCTTCACGCTGACACTATAATTGATTTCAAACGAGGTTAAAAAATATCAAAAAGAAGCTTGATATTGAGAATGGTCAAGATGATTGAAACTGCGTAACCTAGGATGGTGTTCCACTTGGCATTAGTGAATTCTCCCATCAGTGACTTCTTAGAGGTCAGATAGATTAAGGGGAAGATTGAAAACGGAAGAGCGATTGACAGAAATACCTGTGAATAGACCAATAACTGATCCAAGGTTTTTTCTTGATGTCCAAACAAAACGGCAACAATAATCACAGGGAGTAAGGCAAAAATCCGTGTACCGATACGGATAATCCACTGAGGTAATTTCAGATGCAAGAAACCTTCCATGACAATCTGTCCTGTCAAAGTACCTGTAATGGTCGAATTTTGACCACTTGCTAAGAGGGCTAGGGCAAATAAAGTTGACAGAGTTGAACTAGCTATCGCTCCTGCTATCTTCGAATCCTGTAAAGCATTGTACATTTGAGAAAAAGCTGAAATTTCAGATGCATGACCAAAAAAGAGAGATGCCCCTAAAATGAGAAGCAAGGAATTGACAATAAAGGCTAGGGACAACTGAAGATTTGAATCCCAGGTCATAAAACGCACGGCTTTTCGAACATCCTTCTTATCTTTGTGATTGATTTTCCTTGTTTGGGATAGGGATGAATGAAGATAGAGATTATGGGGCATGACTGTCGCCCCCACAATTCCTAAAGCCAAGGTCAATTGGCTTTCATGACCTGGTAATGGTGTTTCAAATAATGTTGGAGTCGGTAAATAACCACCAAAAATACCCTGAATACTTGGATTGGATAAAGCCACCAGATAGGTAAAGATGGCTAATATGGTTAAAATAAGGGTCGTAACAATGGCTTCAATCTTTTTGAAGCCAAATTTCATCAACAACAACAAAAGAAATACGTCTAAAACGGTTAAGAGGATAGCGACCATAATTGGTATTTTAAATAAAAGATTTAAGGCAATCGCTGAGCCTAGAACCTCAGCTAAGTCGGTCGCCATTAAAGCTAATTCTAAAATCACCCATAAACTATAACGAAGCCACTTGGGAGCATGATGTGCAGTTGCCTGTGCTAGGTCCATCCTAGTTACGATACCGAGCTTTCCAGCCATCTGTTGTAGTTGCATGGCAATGATGGATGAAATCAAAATAACAAATAAGAGACTATATTTGTAGGAGGCACCACCAACCACACTGGTAATCCAGTTTCCAGGATCCATATAACCAACTGCTACAAGGGCTCCAGGTCCTAAGAATGCTTTTAGATTTTGCCAAAAATGATTGTTATTGGGAGTTTCAATAGATTGATTGATCTCAGAAAGAGAGACTTTTTTGTAAGAAGACATCGGAATTTTACACTTTCTAATCTGTCTTTACCTATTTTCTTAATGGAGTTTTTGAAAATATCATGAAAATAGTTTCCTATTTCCAATTCTTCCTTATTATATCACATTTTAGAATGATTCCTAAGAAAACAAATGATAGTTGAAATAAACAATATCAGTATTGTAAAAGCCAGCGTTTTCTGACGCTGGCTTTAAAACTGTGAAAATTCTGTCTCAACTAGATCGCTTCTGTGACAAAACTACGGCTTTCTAGCACCTTGAGCATGGCATTAGCTGTATCTAGGGCTGTAAAGAGTGGCACACCGTGTTCAATGGCTGAACGACGGATTTGCTCACCATCTTCGTCAGCAGTTCGTTTGGTTCCAACAGTATTGATGATCGCTTGGATTTTCCCTTTGCGGACAAAGCTTGGGATATCCTGTTCATCGTCACCAATCTTACCAACAGGTTGGGCTTGAAGTCCATGACTGGCAAAGAAGGCTGCTGTCCCTTCTGTCGCAAGGATACCATAACCGATATTTTGGAAACGACGAGCCAAGTCCAAGGCTTCATCTTTGGCATCATCAGCAATGGTAAAGACAACATTTCCAAAGGTTGGCAAGTGCAGGTAAGAAGCTTCAAAAGCCTTATAGAGAGCTTTTTCAAGAGTAGTATCAGAACCCATGACTTCCCCTGTTGACTTCATTTCAGGACCGAGCAAGCTATCTACCTTTGCTAGTTTCGTAAAGGAGAAGACTGGTGCCTTGATATGGACGCGAGCACTTTCAGGATAAAGTCCATCTTGGTAGCCCAGTTCTTCAAGACTTTGACCAAGAATGAGCTTAGTAGCTACCTGAGCCATAGGAATATTGGTTACCTTAGAAAGGAATGGAACCGTACGGCTGGCACGTGGATTGACCTCAATAACATAGACTTTCTCATCCTTGATGACAAACTGAATGTTCATCATCCCAAGACAGTTAAGACCTATTGCTAGACGTTTGGTATAGTCTGCGATGGTTTCCTGCACCTTTTGCGACAAGGTTTGTGGTGGATAAACGGCCATTGAGTCACCTGAGTGGACACCGGCACGTTCGATGTGCTCCATGATACCAGGGATGAGGACATTTTCTCCGTCTGAGATGGCATCAACTTCACACTCTTGCCCAACGATGTAAGAGTCAACAAGAACTGGGTGGTCTGGACTAGCCTTAACAGCTGTACGCATGTAAGAACGAAGATCTTCCTCATTTTCTACGATTTCCATGGCACGTCCACCTAAGACATAAGATGGGCGAACGAGGACTGGGAAGCCAATTTTGCGAGCAGCAAGCACCGCTTCTTCTTCATTAGTTGCTGTTTGGCCAGGTGGCTGTGGAATATCCAAATCTTTAAGCGCTTGTTCAAAGAGGTCACGGTCTTCGGCACGGTCTAGGTCAGCAACCTGTGTACCAAGGATGGTCACACCTGCTTTTGCCAATGGCTCTGCAAGGTTGATAGCTGTTTGACCACCAAACTGAACGATGACGCCTTTTGGTTGCTCAAGATCAATGACATTCATGACATCTTCGAATGTCAATGGTTCAAAGTAGAGCTTATCAGACACAGAGAAGTCCGTAGAAACGGTCTCTGGGTTTGAGTTCATGATAATAGCTTCATAACCAGCAGCCTGGATAGCCTTAACTGAGTGAACAGTTGCGTAGTCAAACTCAACCCCTTGTCCGATACGGATTGGACCTGAACCTAGGACTAGGACAGATTCCTTATCAGACTTGATAGACTCATTTTCCCAGCCATAGGTTGAATAGAAATATGGTGTTTCAGAGTCAAACTCCGCCGCACAAGTATCGACCATCTTGTAGACTGGGACAATCTTGTTTTCCAAGCGAAGTTGACGAACTTGGTCAGCTGTTGTTTTCCATAGTTCAGCAATCTTACGATCTGAGAAGCCATTTAGTTTAGCTGTTTTCAAAACGTCTAGATCTTGTGGATGAGCACCCAATTCTTGCTCAATTTCAAAGATATGCAAGAGTTTATCCAGATAGAAGATATCAATCTTGGTCAATTCAGCAATTTCTTCTGGTGTGTAACCACGGCGAATAGCTTCTGATACGTAGAAGAGACGGTCATCTTGAGCCTTGACAACCTTTTCAATCAAAGCATCATCTGAAACCGCTGCAAGTTCAGGCATTTCATTGTGGTGAACGCCAATTTCAAGGGAGCGACAGGCCTTAAGGAGAGATTCTTCGATGTTTCGACCGATAGCCATGACTTCTCCGGTGGCCTTCATCTGTGTCCCAAGACGGCGCTCACCTTTTTCAAACTTGTCAAATGGGAAACGTGGAATCTTAGCAACCACGTAGTCAAGGGCTGGTTCAAACATGGCATAGGTTGAACCCGTGACTGGGTTAATAACCTCATCCAAGGTCAAACCGACGGCAATCTTAGCAGCCAATTTAGCAATTGGGTAACCAGTTGCCTTAGAAGCAAGGGCTGACGAACGCGATACACGAGGGTTTACTTCGATGACATAGTACTTGAAGCTGTGGGGATCAAGGGCCAGCTGAACGTTACACCCACCTTCAATCTTGAGGGCGCGAATAATGCTCAAGCTCGCGTCACGTAGCATTTGGTTTTCATAGTCAGACATGGTTTGCGCAGGGGCGAATACGATGGAATCCCCTGTGTGAATCCCCACTGGGTCAAAGTTTTCCATGTTACAAACAACGAGGGCATTGTCAGCTGAATCGCGCATGACTTCGTACTCGATTTCCTTGAAACCTGCGATTGAACGTTCAATCAAACATTGGGTAACAGGTGACAATTTCAACCCATTTTCAGCGATTTCACGTAGTTCTTCCTCGTTGGCACACATACCACCACCAGTACCACCTAGGGTAAAGGCTGGACGAACGATGACTGGGTAGCCAATTGTCGCTGCAAAGGCAACTGCTTCTTCTACTGTGTTGACAATTTCAGATTCTGGAATTGGTTGTTCAAGCTCTTCCATCAATTGTTTAAAGAGGTCACGGTCCTCTGCTTGGTCGATGGCAGACAATTTAGTACCCAGAAGTTCTACTCCAAGCTCATCTAGAATTCCATTTTTAGACAATTCCATGGCCATATTGAGCCCTGTTTGGCCTCCAAGAGTTGGAAGCAAGGCATCTGGACGTTCCTTACGGAGAATACGTGTCACAAACTCGAGTGTGATCGGTTCGATGTAGACCTTGTCCGCAATCTCCTTGTCCGTCATGATGGTGGCAGGGTTTGAGTTCACCAAGACAACTTCATAACCTTCCTCTTTCAAAGACAAGCAGGCCTGGGTCCCCGCGTAGTCAAACTCAGCAGCCTGACCAATAATAATTGGACCAGAACCAATCACCATAATTTTTTGAATATCAGTACGTTTAGGCATAGTTTATGATACAAAGCCCGTAAAGAACACAGTGAAAATAGGAAACTCGGTGCAGACGCCTTTAGCGTCAAGACGATGTTTATCTTTTTCACACAGTTCTTAGGGCGTGTTCACTTCCGCGAACAATGTATCTTCTCCTTTCTATTCGGCAACTCTCTGGTTGCCATTAAATAAATTCTCCGACGATTTTTTAGAGAAACGATATTTTTCGATAAAAAATCTAGTGCAGGGAGTTTTTAGTTCGCCTGATAGCGACTAAAAGAAACGACCTGCCTTTCTATTCGTCGCCTCACAGAGCGACATTAAATAAGATACAAAGGACGAATAGAAAGCGACTGAATTTTAGGGAACCAAGGAAGGATTGACAATCCAAGTTGGTTTCTCTAAATTCCGAGCTTTCCGTCCGTGTTCAGTTACATAAATTCTCCGACGAGCTTTTGCTCGTTCTTAGTTTACTTGTTTAAAAGCTTCCATCATCTCGATAAATTCGTCAAAGAGGTAGCTAGCGTCGTGTGGGCCGGGAGCTGCATCTGGGTGGAATTGAACAGAGAAACCTGGTTGGTATCTGTGGCGAACTCCTTCAACTGACTTGTCATTGATTTCTTCGTGGGTAATGATCAAATGCTCTGGCAAGTCCTCACGGCTAACTGCATAACCGTGGTTTTGGCTGGTAAAGTCTACGCGTCCTGTTGCAATTTCACGTACCGCGTGGTTAAATCCACGGTGACCAAATTTCATCTTGTAGGTCTTCGCCCCGTTTGCCATGGCAAATAGTTGGTGTCCCATACAAATACCGAAAATTGGAATTTTCCCTTGCACACCACGAATCATGTCTAGTGCTTCTGGAACATCTTCTGGGTTACCTGGACCATTTGACAACATAACTCCATCAGGATTTAGGTGGAGAATTTCTTCCGCTGTTGTTGAATAAGGAACAACCGTAACGTTACAGTTACGCTTAGAAAGTTCACGTAAGATTGAGTGCTTGAGACCAAAGTCTACTAAGACCACACTCAAACCAACTCCTGGAGCTGGATAGGAAGTTTTAGTAGAAACCTGTTTGATATTGTCTGTTGGCAAGACTGTTGCTTGGAGCTGGTCCGTCACATGGTCCATACTGTCCCCGACGTGAGTCAAGGTTGCACGCATCGTACCATGCTTACGGATAATCTTAGTAAGGGCACGCGTATCAATCCCTGAAATACCTGGAATTTTCTTGGCTTTCAAAAATTCATCCAAGGTCATTTGGTTGCGCCAGTTGCTAGCTCGACGCGCCTCTTCAAAAACGACAACTCCCTTACAAGTTGGAATGATGGATTCATAATCATCACGGTTAATGCCATAATTTCCTACCAAAGGATAAGTAAAGGTCAAGATTTGTCCATTATAAGACTGGTCTGTAATGGATTCTTGGTAGCCGGTCATCCCTGTATTAAAGACGATTTCGCCTGTTACATCAATATCTGCTCCGAAGGCCTTGCCTTCAAAAACTGTACCATCTTCTAATACTAGAAGTCTTTTTGTCATATTTTCACCTCTCGTGGACGCTCACTGGCGTCTTTTAACGTCTTGTGTTTTAGTTGGCGTTTCTACTCGCCAATACGGATTCTAAGATTGCCATTCGAACAAAGACACCATTGGTCATTTGTTGGACAATGCGTGATTTTGGCGCTTCAACCAAGTGGTCAGCAATTTCCACATCTCGATTCACTGGAGCAGGATGCATAATGATTGCTGTTTCTTTTAAGCGATTATAGCGTTCTTGGTTCAAGCCGTGTTGAGCATGGTAGTCTTCTTTTGAAAAAACAGCTCCACTTTCATGGCGTTCATGTTGAACGCGGAGTAACATCAAAACATCCACCTGATCAACAATCTCATCAATAGTTACAAACTGTCCATAGTCCGCAAACTCTTGACTTCTCCATTCCTCAGGTCCTGCAAAGTACAGTTCAGCTCCCAAGCGTTTCAAAATTTGCATATTGGATTTGGCAACGCGTGAGTGGTCCAAGTCGCCTGCAATAGCAACCTTGAGACCCTCAAAGTGGCCAAATTCCTCATAAATAGTCATCAAATCAAGCAAGCTCTGGCTAGGATGTTGTCCCGAGCCATCACCACCATTAATAATAGAAGTTGTAATCGACGGACTCGCAATCAACTCTCTGTAATAGTCGACCTCTGGGTGGCGAATCACACAGACATCCACTCCTAGAGCAGATAGGGTCAAGATAGTGTCATACAGTGTCTCACCCTTATTAACCGAACTAGTCTTCACATCAAAGTCCAGTCGCTCCAAGCCTAGCTTAATCTCTGCCACTTCAAAGGACTTATGTGTCCGTGTAGAATCCTCAAAGAAAAGATTCGATACGATAAGTTTGTTCTCGTAGGGAAGTTGGGCTCCGTTTTTAAACTCGATCCCTCGTTTAATCAATTTCATCACTTGATCAACTGTGAGGTCTTCCATGGAAACCACATGGTTCAATGCTTGTTGATTTTCTGACATGGCTACTCCTTCAGCTTTCTAAGCTTCTTCAGTAATCAGAACTCTGTCTTGGCCATCAAGTTCTGTCATCTCTACGATGATTTCTTCAGAACGACTGGTTGGGATATTTTTCCCAACGTAATCTGGACGGATAGGCAATTCTCTATGTCCACGGTCAACTAGCACCGCAAGACTCACGCGCGCAGGACGACCATGGCCGACAATGTTATCAATAGCAGCACGGATAGTACGGCCTGTATAGAGTACATCATCCACCAAGATAACCTCACGGTCAGTCACATCAACAGAAATCAAAGAAGTATCTTCTCCGCTTTTAACATCATCACGGAAAGGTTTGGTGTCCAATTCCACAACAGGAACTGTGATGTTTTCCAACTGCTCCAAGCGTTCTTTGATACGATGAGCGATGAAAACACCACGCGTTTTTATCCCTGCTAGGATAATCTTATTCAAATCTTTATTGCGCTCGATAATCTCATAAGTAATTCGCGTAATCGCTCGTTTGACAGTCAATTCGTCTACAACTTCTTTTGTCTTCATGACAAACCTCCAAAAAGAAAAGTCTCCTTCTACAAGGAGACTTGAAATGTATGGCCAAGCGAGCCCAACTATAAACAGTATAGACTTCACCCTTCTACTTTATCGCGCTCCTTGCCTGCCTCACGGGACAGGTTTAAAGGATTATTTAGTTATCATTTACTATAGCATAAAGCACCCTTAAAATCAAGCAAAAACTTTTTTCAGTGTCCTCTTAAACATTGCTAAAATCATACAGTTGGGGATAGTGATCGCATTCTGGATTTTTGGGATGACAGATAGCTCGTCCAAAGTAAATCATGGCCTGGTGAGCTGCTAACCATTCTTCTGGTGGCAAGACATCCATAACACGTTTTTCTACTTCAAGTGGCGTAGCTGATTTTTTAACGATATCATGATGCTTGCAGATACGCTCCACATGAGTATCCACTGCAAAAGCAGGAATCCCAAACCCCACACTCATGACGACATTTGCTGTTTTACGACCAACACCAGCTAGACTTTCTAATTCCTCTCGAGTCTGAGGCACTTGACCATCAAAATCCTCTAGTAACTGTTGGGCACATTTTTTAAGGAATTTAGCCTTATTTCGATACAGTCCCAGGCGAGAAATGTGTGAAGCAATTTCACTCTCTGTCGCTACAGACATGGCTTGTGGCGTTGGAAAAGCAGCAAAGAGACCTGGTGTGGCCTTGTTTACCGCTGCATCTGTGGTCTGGGCTGACAACATGACCGCAACCAAGAGTTCAAAATGATTGCAAAAATCAAGACTAGGCTTAGCATCTGGAAAGAGGGCAATAATTTCCTCTATGACATGACGGGCACGTTTCTTGGATAAAACCATCTACTCGTCTCCATCAAACAGTCCTTGCAAGCCAGCAAATGGACTGTTTTCTTCTTTCTTGACTGCTTGTTGGGCTTGGTATTCATCTTCAGTCATGATTTGCCAGTCATTTCCTGACACAAAACCTTGGCCCGCCTCTTCTTCTGCCGTCAAGACTTTGATAGGGATATTGAGCAAGATATTATCTGCTACGCTCTCAGCAAGGTCGATTTCCCCATTTTCGATAGGCAAGACCAAGTCATCATCAAGAACTTCCTGGTCCAGTTGGTTGGTCGCTCCTTCCATGAAAACCTCTGTCACTGGATAAGACTCAGCCAACTCAACTGGCTCCATACTGCGGCTGGAAGCAAGGACAATGGTATATGACAACTGATAGTCTAAGAAATACAGACGGTCTTCGTACTGTACCTTCCCCACTGCAAGGATATCTTTGACATCTAAAATCTCTTGATTTCGTTTACACAATTCTGCTGCCAGGTCTAAAGCTTGTTCAAAATGCAGGCCTTCAGGTTGCTTACGAATTTCTTGAATATTTAACTTCATATTTCCTCCATAAAGATGTACTCACTTGATTATACCATGAAAAGGCTATAAGTCAGCCTCCCAAACTTTGAGATTAAAATCTCATTTTTTAACATATTTACTATGACATATTTTCTGATTAGTGCTATACTATAGGCAAGAATACATCAGAGCAAGGAGGATGCTCATATGGAAGACAAAGCACTCATCACCGAAGCTTATCAACTCCTTTCCGAGTTAAATAAAAGCTACCAAAGCTGCAAACAAGAAACAGCCGATGATCTTCGACTACAAGAGCTGCTGAACACCACTCTTAAGGAACTAAAAAAAGCAGAAAAGCTGGACAACAGTATCTTAATCAACCTTGAGAAATTTTACCAACGTACTAGTCTGCTGATTGGACTAGGGAGCCTAAAACTAAACGATCAAGCTCGTACTGCTTGGCGCAAATATGACAAGTTCCACTATGAACATGTCAAACACGTACTGACTCTCTATGGACCTGTTTTCGGATTTTAGAGCTTGAAATTACTTGTTTTCTATTGACAAAATTTCCTGAAAGGTATAGGATAGAGATACTAATACTCGGAGGTAAGGGAGACATGAACAACTAATCTATCAAATAAAGAACTTTATTTAGTAGATCTTGTTTTTGTCTCTTTTTGTGTGCTCTTTTATGCTCTTTTTCTGGCATTTTATACTCAATGAAAATCAAAGAGCAAACTAGGAAGCTAGCCGCAAGCTGTACTTGAGTACGGTAAGGCGACGCTGACGTGGTTTGAATTTGATTTTTGAAGAGTATTAATAGAGTTTTGGACAGTGACTTTGGCTCTACTAGATAAAGTAGAGCTTTTTGTTATGCACTATCGACATTCTAGAAAGGGCAACAATATGATAAAAATCAATCATCTAACTATCACGCAAAACAAAGATCTACGAGATCTTGTATTTGACCTAAGCATGACCATCCAAGACGGGGAAAAGGTTGCTATTATTGGTGAAGAAGGAAATGGTAAATCGACTTTACTACGGGCTTTAATGGGAGAAGCATTATCTGATTTTACTATCAGGGGCGACATCCAGTCTGACCTTCAATCACTGGCCTACATTCCTCAAAAGTTACCTGAGGAGCTAAAAAATAGGACTCTACACGATTACTTCTTTTTAGATTCCGCTGATTTAGACTACAGTATTCTCTATCGCTTGGCGGAGGAATTGCATTTTGATAGCGATCGTTTTGCTAGCGATCAAGAAATTGGGAGCCTCTCAGGGGGCGAAGCTTTGAAAATTCAGCTCATTCACGAGTTAGCAAAACCTTTTGAGATTCTATTTTTAGATGAACCTTCAAATGACCTTGACCTTGAGACGGTTGATTGGCTAAAAAGGCAGATTCGAAAGATTAGTCAAACTGTTATTTTCATTTCCCATGATGAAGACTTTCTTTCTCATACGGCAGATACTATTGTCCACTTGCGGCTGGTCAAGCATCGGAAAGAAGCGGAAACGCTAGTCGAGCATTTAGACTATGATCGCTATAGTGAGCAGAGAAAGGCTAATTTTGCCAGACAAAGTCAGCAAGCTGCTAACGACCAGAGAGCCTATGACAAAACCATGGAAAAACATCGCCGAGTTAAGCAAAATGTAGAAACTGCACTTCGAGCTACCAAAGACAGTACTGCCGGTCGCCTATTGGCTAAAAAGATGAAAACTGTTCTCTCTCAAGAAAAACGTTTTGAAAAGGAAGCTCAGTCCATGACCCAAAAACCACTTGAAGAGGAACAAATCCAACTTTTCTTTTCAGACATCCAACCATTACCGGCTTCTAAAGTCTTAGTCCAACTGGAAAAAGAAAATTTGTCCATTGGCGAGCGCATTTTAGCTCAAGAGTTACGACTAACGGTCCGTGGCCAAGATAAAATCGGTATCATCGGGCCAAATGGTGCTGGAAAATCAACTCTGTTAGCCAAGTTGCAGCAACTACTAAGCGCCAAAAGAGAGATTTCACTTGGTTTTATGCCACAAGATTACCATAAAAAACTACAATTGGATTTATCTCCAGTAGCCTATCTCAGCCAAACTGGGGAAAAAGAGGAACTACAGAAAATCCAATCTCACCTAGCCAGTCTCAATTTCAGCTATCCAGAGATGCACCACCAAATCCGCTCCCTATCTGGCGGGCAACAAGGTAAACTCCTACTTTTGGATTTAGTGTTGCGCAAACCAAACTTTCTCCTTCTGGATGAGCCTACCCGAAATTTCTCACCAACTTCCCAACCCGAGATCAGAAAACTATTTGCCTCTTATCCTGGCGGTCTGATCACTGTTTCACATGATCGACGTTTCTTAAAAGAGGTCTGTACGAGTATCTATCGTTTGACAGAAAATGGTTTGGAAGTCGTCGATTTACAAGATTTATAATTTTTGAACATAGCAAAAATCCAGAGAAATCTCTCTGGATTTTTTTTACATGTGTTTCAAGCGTTCGATTCGTTCTGAGATAGGTGGGTGGGTATAAAAGAGTTTTTGAAGCCCGCCACCTTTCTTAGGATCATTGATATAAAGAGCGCTGCTGGCATCGTCAACATGGTGATGCATCGGCTCGCTATTGTCCAACTTGCGCAAGGCATTGATCATCCCTTGAGGATTGCGGGTCAGCTCCACACTGGATGCATCCGCTAGAAATTCCCTCTGACGGGAAATGGCAAGCTGCACCAAGGTTGCTGCGAGAGGTGCTAGAACAATGGCTAAGAGAGAGATAATAAGCATGATAATCTCCAAACCATTTCCATCGCGATCATTATCACTCCGTCTGCGACCTGCCCCACCCCACCACATCATCCGTCCTGCCATACTAGACAGAAGGGTAATGGCACTTGCAAGGGCAACAGCAATGGTCGAAATGCGGATATCGTAGTTTCGGATATGACTGACTTCATGCCCCATAACAGCTTCTAGCTCCTCACGATTCATGATAGCTAAGAGACCCGACGTTGCTGCTACTGCGGCATTCTGCGGATTCGAACCTGTTGCAAAGGCATTTAAAGAAGAATCCTCAATGATGAAAACACGCGGCATAGGAATCTGGGCCACCATGGCCATATCTTCTACTACATGGTAGAGGTCTGGTGCCGTTTGCTCATCAACCTCACGCGCCCCATTCATAGACATGACAATCTCTGTCGATTGAAAGATCATGGTCAGAGCGTAGATAAGACCGATGATCAAGGCAATAATCATGCCACCAAGACCTGAGCGCATGAAGAGATAGCCAACCGCATAACCAACCAAGGCCAAGAGTAGGAAGAAAACCAGCAACAAAATCCAGGTTTTTCGTTTATTGCTCGCAATTTGATCAAACAACATCTTAGTCACCTAAACCGCTAAAGTCAACTTTAGGAACTGCCTTTTCCTCTTCAGGCGTTTGAAGGAAGTCTGCAGCTTTAAAGCCAAATAGTCCTGCGATGATGTTGCTTGGGAAACTTTCAAGTTTTACA
>NZ_AJQY01000022.1:0-20841 GCF_000296875.1 Streptococcus sp. GMD1S
AAACTATGAATAATGGTTTATAGCTTTTTCTTAATCTGTCTTTACTCATTATCATTCCCTCTTTTTCTCAGCAAATTCCGCATTGACACTATATACATTCTTTCCATGCTTTAATTCATTGAGTTGTTTATCAGTATAACTAAATGCCATTATTGCTCTCCTTCGTCATTATTAGAATAAGTTACCCTAATTTTCGAAGCAGTTTTACCCTTGTTTTCATTTAAAAATTGTCGATCTTTTACTCTATTTTCCCATTCCAATGAAGTATCTGTTATTTCTTCAGTGTCTAGAGAATATCCAATACCATACTTAATTTTTACTTCATGTTTAAATTTGATTTCTACATCACAAGACCACGAACCAGGAGGGCTTGTGTATTCTGGATTGGAAATTTTAATCTCTTCAATCCCTTGGTAGGAATTCTTTAAGGCATTAACCAAACTTACTTCATACTCTCTATTCCGATGTTCTTCTTGCGATTTTCCTAACAAACTAAACATAAAAATAGCTCCTGCTGTGATGGTTGCGAGTAACAAAATGATTAGTATTCTTGTATGACTTTTTTTAATTCCAGAATTATTCATTTATGCTTTTCTCCTTTTTCTTATTATACAATATTCTAATCATTCTTTACAAAGTAGGGGGTAAAAATCATACTATATACTGAAAATTAGATTTCTAATTCTTAAAAAACCAAATCTTTTTTGATTTGGTTTTGAAGGTTTATATTTAATTTTATTTATACCGATTATACTCATCTTTTTTATGTACTACCATATAGCAGGATACCAAGATGACGAAGATTTTAAGCAGGAAGGTTTCGGATCGATCAGTATCTATGGTTAGCTGAGACAAGACATTAATGATCGAATGTGTCATAACGCAAATCCAGAGATTCTTTGTTTTGATATAAAGAGCTGAGAGTATGAAAGAATTCGTCAGCAATCCAAATAAAAACGGTAGAGTTTGCAGAGTTGCTAGGGAGCCATCAATGTAAAAGAACAACAGATGCCAAATCGCCCAGCTGAAAAAGGTTAGAATTGCTGAGTAAAAATATGGCAACTTTTCTTGTAAAATTGGTTGAAAGACATATCGCCATCCAATCTCTTCTATACCGCCAAAGACAATAAATTTGAAGAACATCAAAAATGGGAGATACCAGCTAAATTCTACTATTTTCCCACCAAACATTAGAAAAGAAAAATCAAGGACAATAAGGAAAAAAGATAATAAATAGTGTTTATAACTGGTATGAATGTTAAAAAAATCTTTTACAATCTTTTTAAAATGAATATGAAAATAGTGATTTGCAACAATTGTTCCCCAAAGAGCTGAAGAAATGCCACCTAGAAAGATTCCTAAAATAGATAATAGATTGGAATGAATAGAAAAATGATTCAAGAGAAAGAAAAGGAGACAAACTGATACTAACTGGCTAAATGTGCCTAGCAAATATACCGCAATTGCCTTATTTCTTTTCATTGAGAATCCTTTCAATAATATTTTACGTAAAATAAATTATGTAAACAGAACTTATAACAACAAATCTTTGACTTTTCCAATTTCACTTTTTGGAATCACTAGGTGAATCATATCACCCAGATACATTCTAGTTGAGCCGTTAACGGTTTGACTTTTGCCATTATGGACTTGGGTGGTGATGAGTACGTTATGTGGCAAGTTTAGTTCGTGAACTTGTTTTCCAGCGATCTTATCTGATACAGGGATTTCAATAAGAGTGACTTCTCCTTCGTCTGTTGCTTCTTCTGGTAGCATTTTTTCTAGCATTGCCTCATAGACTGGTGCTCCCTTGAGCAGATCCATGACGATGTAGGCGACCAAGGTTACTAAGCCCAGTGGCATGAGGTTGCGAATGTCCCCTACCATCTCAGTAACGAGTATCATAGCAGTTAAGGGAGCCTTGGAAATTGCCCCAAAGTAGCCACTCATTCCTAAAATGACAAATATAGGAAACTGCTCCTGACTAACAAGCCCAATATTCACACAAATGACACCAACTAGGGCACCGAGTAAGGAACCAAGCGCCAAAATTGGTAGGAAAATTCCTCCTGGGAGGCCACTTCCATAACTAATCATACTCCAAACAAAGCGGATCAAAAAGTAAGCTAATAAAACTTGAAAACTAAAATCTTGCTCAGTTAGGGAAAGAACAAGCTGATTTCCACCACCAAGGATTTGTGGCAAGAAAATCCCGACTGGTATGATGAGGATAAAGGCTAGGATTGGATAATAAGCTTTATCCAAATGGATTTTTTTACCAATCCAGTCATAAACTCGACCAACATTGAGTACAGCTTTCTCATAGAGAAAACCAGAAAGCCCGAGAAAAACTCCCATAAGGAGGTAAATCCAATACTGGTCTAGGGTCATGAGAGGAATGTTGTCTGGCATATCTAGTACGGGTGTTAGGCCAAATATGAGTAGTGAGACAAAGTTTGCTACGAGACTGGCTGCTAGAGTTGAGACCCAGAAAAAGCGTGAAAAATGATGATAGACTTCCTCTACAACAAAGAGGAGACCTGCAATCGGTGCATTAAAGGCAGCGGCTAAGCCTGCGGCAGCACCACTGGCAATCAGGGAGCGTTCCTCTACCGGACTGGATTTGAGCCACTTGGCAATACCTTTTCCACCAACTGCTCCAAGTTGAATACTTGGTCCTTCTCGACCTAGCATAAGGCCACTGGCAATAGCAAGAATCCCTAGAATATATTTTTTCCAGAGGACACTCCACCAGTTGAGAGTCATGAGTCCCTTTAGTTCGGCTTCGACTTGAGGAATTCCTGAACCCTTGATGTCTTTTTCCGACCGAGTTAGTTTCGCACTAAGCCAGCTAACAATTAGATAAAATAGACCAATGATAAAAAGATTGCGCACTAGGTGCGCTTGATCTTGATAGAGGCCTTGTATCAGGTAGAAGCCTTTTTCAATTAAGAAACGAAAAGATCCAACGATGAGCCCGACAACTAGCCCGACGATGATTCCCCGCCCAACTTGGGATAATATGGTACTTGAGGCAAAGGCAAATTCTTTCTTGGATCGGAGTATTTCTGACTGTTCCTCCATAATCATTTCCTCCAACTTAACTTTCTTTATTTGCTACAACCAGTGATTTTATCGGTTCAAAACTGGTACGATGAATAGGGGTAACTCCTAGTTTGTCAAGTCCTTCTAAGTGTTTTGCCGTTCCATATCCTACATTAGCTGTAAAATCATATCCAGGATATTGAACATCATAGCCCTTCATCAATTCATCCCGTGTCACCTTGGCCACTATAGATGCAGCTGCGATCGAGAGAGAGTTTGCATCTCCTTTGATGATGGAGGTTTGTGAAATCGGCAACTCCAGTTTCATGGCATCTATCAAGAGGTGCTCAGGTTGGGGACTGAGCTGGGAGATTGCTTCTTTCATGGCCAGTTTGGTCGCTTCATAGATATTGACTTGATCAATGATCTGATTATCCATGATACCAATACCTATTGCCAAGGCTTGGTCTTGAACGGCTTCATAAATTTCCAGATGTTTCTTTTTGGGGATCTTTTTGCTATCGTTGAGGCCTTTAATCTTACATTTTTTAGGTAAAATAACAGCTGCAGCAACTACAGGGCCAGCCAGAGGACCACGGCCTACCTCGTCAACACCTGCTACTAAGGTCAATCCTTGCTTATACAGTTCCTTTTCATAAGAAAGCATAGTTTCCAAACGAAGGTCCTCATCCAGTTCAGCCTGTATGACTTTTTTACGCTTGTTGATTTCCTTTTGAACCCCAGAACGAGGATCCTTTTCCAGTTCAAGAAAAAGGGGATTGTCTAATTCTTTGACAGTGGCAAGAAGTTCTTTAATTTCTTTAATCGTCGTCATCGATGTCGTCCAATGTATCTAAGGTGTAGTTACCGAGTTTTCCATCACGGACTTCCTTGACGAAGAGGCTGTAAAAGCGGTCGTAGTCGTCTCGGAAACCAAGGGCACGGGTCATATCCATGATGATAACAGGTGCTTCTTCTTCTATCTTCATTTGTTTGAAGCGTTCAGCTAGCTTTTCTGGATAATGTTTTTTGAAATAATTAAGACCAAAAATGGTCACTTCATCCATTGGGAGTAGTTGATCTTTAATTGCTCCAGTCAAGGCTAGTTTCAAAGCGACGATTTCGTCTTCGAACTTAGGCCAAAGAATCCCTGGTGTGTCTAAAATTTCAAGGTCTTTGTTGGTTTTGAGCCACTGTTGCCCCTTGGTAACACCTGGTTTATTGCCGACAACTGCAATCTTTTTCCCAGCCAAACGGTTCATGAGAGTTGACTTACCGGCATTTGGAATTCCGATAATCATGGTCCGCAAGGTTTCGATCTTGATACCTCGTTCTTTCTGGCGTGCAATCTTATCAGCCATGAGCTTTTTAGCGGCATCCGTCACAACTTTTACAGTCACTTGCTCTTTGGAGTTGATAGCCAGAGTTTGAATTCCCTGTGATTCAAAATACTGACGCCATTCTTTGGTCATTGCGGGGTCAGCCAGATCTGCCTTATTCAAAATCAAAAGCTTTGGTTTATCCCCAACAATCTTAGTTAACATAGGATTTTGACTAGATAAAGGTAGCCTAGCATCCACCAAAATCGTCACAAAATCAACAAATTTTAAATTCTCCTGAACTTGCCGCCGAGCCTTAGACATGTGACCCGGAAACCATTGAATAGTAGCCATAATATTTTCCCCTTCCGACTAAAAAAAACGTAGTAAAAACGTTTTCTTTCTTACTACCTATTCTATCATAAATTAGGAACTTTTGCACAGGCTTTGACCACAATAAATGACAAATAGTATAGGTGCGAAACATCCTTGATACCAGTCAGGATTTACTTGACTTTTTTTGCCAACAGGTATATACTTGGTGTATACAATTTCGTGGAGGTAGAGCGATGAATATAGTAAAGACTCGGAAGGTGGGGAATTCGCTCACTGTGACTATTCCTAAAAATTTGGGGATGACAGAAGGTCAAGAAATGGTTGTCTACAAAGGGATTGACGGAGTCATTGTCTTAGCTCCAAAGTTGAAAGATCCTTTTGATGGGATTACTGATTTGAGAATGACAAATGATTTTGAAGGGGTAAGGTCACTTGATAGCGAAATCTGACTATATTCCTGAAAAGCAGGATATCATTTGGCTGGACTTTGATCCATCAGTCGGTCGAGAAATCCAGAAACGGCGACCTGCCTTGGTAGTTTCTAGGAGAGAATATGCCTTGCAAACTGGTTTTGTGGCTGTCTGTCCCATCACTCATGGCCAACAACGCTTGGCAGAAAAAGGCTTGCTCGTTCCTGTCTCGTCGGACAAGGTAGATGGCGCTGTCAATCCATTTCAACTGTATACCTTTGATTTTCGGATGCGTAATGCTCAAAAAATAACAAGAATGGACACACAATGTTTTCAGAAAGTCGTCCAACTTTACCAGTACATCTTTGGAGATACTTAAATCCTACCATGCATAGACAAGGTAGGATTTATTCTATATGAGTAACCTATCTAAAAACGGATGAAGACAATTGAAGAGAATCCCTCTAGTCCAGCTTTCTTGTGCTGATGATAGATGCTCTGCTTGAAGGCATTCTTTTAGAAAATCGCGGACTTGTTCTGGTGCAATTTCAAACTCAAAGGCCTTCATCTTGTAAAAAAAGTCGATGAGATGCTTAGATAAGTAATCATCTGAAAAGCGTACTTCTCCACTTTTTCGATATTCTAATAGGAGCCGAGAAAATCTGGATTTTTCATCAGGCAAATCCCGAAAATAGGAATTGAGAAGCCAAGTCTGCTTCTGCTTTCGTTCAATAGGATCTTGATTTGCAATTCGCTGATCCTTTTCCAACTCCTTTTGGTTTTGTTTAGCCTTGATAGCCCGTTCGTCTCTATTCTTACCAAAGAGGATTTTCTCCCACTTTCGTTCTTCTTGGGTCAAGGATTCTGTAAAGCCAAAGTAATCTTGATAGGCTCGTTCTGCAGGACCCATGGCAAGAATGAGGTTGTCAGCGTATTGCTTGGCGATTTTATCTCTTTTCTTGCGTTCCTTCTCTGCCTGAATCCGTAAATGCTGCTCGTAATCTATTTTCTCCTTACCTAGCTTGATAAGGTATAGGTGGTCATCAGACTTACCAAATAGAAAGGGTTTGATGCACTTTTCAAGGACTTCTTCCAGACGAGCCTTCTTTTTTGGCTCTGCCTTGGTCCAACTTCCACCTTGAAAGACTTCTAGGAAGATCTGATAGTCTCTCTCAGGTGCGAATTGATTGCCACGATTGGCTTTGAAAATACCTTTTTCCCAAAACCATTTTAGAAGTTTTTCGTCAAAATCGCTTTTATTGATATTGATTTTTTCCTTTTTCTGGGCCTTTCTGGTTAGGTTTTCAACTTTTCTGAGTAGTCTTTCTTCCTCTTCCAGTTGCTGATCGAGGCTAATACGATGAAAATGGCGAACACAGTCGCTTCCTATAGGGAAGAGACGTTGGCCTGTAACTCCGTTAAAGAGTTCGTAGGTGTATTTTATGGCGTTCCCGCAGACACAATTACTACGGCCAATGCCATTAAAAATCAAGGAAACTTCATTCCATTCCTTGGTAGCTTGATCCCAAGTATCGGCTTTTGAAGCCTGTAAAACCGCATCGTGCAAGGATTTTCTAACTGGAAGTGGCATGAGGTCTCCTTTCTAGATTATACTTTTAAAACTTGAACATCGTCTTTGCCGAGTAAAATCAAGTATTTTTCAATATTTTCAATCGAATAGGCTCGAGATAAGGCCTCTCCGTATAGGGCTAACTGACCACGGTAGCGGTCTATGAGTTGACTTGGTTGATCATAACGGTCAGTCTTGTAGTCAAAAAGAACGATGCGATCCTCATAAAGCAGATAGCCATCCAAGATCCCACGGACAACGAAGTCTTCTTGACTCTTCTGGTCCCGCTTGAGCATAGAAAAAGGTTGCTCGCGATAGAGATGGCCGGTATTAGCGAGAATTTCCTGACCAAGTGGTGTTTCAAAGAAGGCGAGAATTTTAGAAAGATTGATCTTGTCTCTTACAGCTGGACTAGTCTGAACTTGTTTGAGAGTATCTTTCAGGCTAGCAAGTGTTGGTCGCTGACTAAGGTCAATTCTCTGCATGAGTTCGTGAGTGGCACTACCAATCTCAGCTCCAGTTACCTTTTCTTTAGTTGAAAAATCTGGTAAATCGAAGCTGATTTGCTTCTCTGTTGATTTGGTTTGGTTAGCAATTTGTACCCCTTCCATATCCATTACTGGTTCGTAGAATTTCTTGATTTGGCTAGGAGTTTGGACGCTAGGAAGTTCAATAGCCGCACGGTGAAGAGTATTATAGACTTCTACTTCTTTTAGCATTTCCAGAGCTTCTTTGATAGTTTCTGACTGGCGATTGTCTGCTTGAGAACTATCTTGTAGAGGGCTCTTGTTTTCCAATTCTCCGATAGCTTCTCTGGTCAGCTGGTCTTCACCAACAAAACGATAGCTAAAGTTGAGATGGTCTTTGGCAAATACTTTAGTGATCGCCCAGATCCAATCTTGGAAATTCTTGGCTTGAAGTCTGGTATGTTTATCGAGTTTTCCGTTTTCAGATCTTGGATACTCCTTGGCTTCTAGCTTTTCACGAGAGCCCTTACCGACAAGATAGAGCTTTTTCTCAGCCCGTGTCATAGCAACATACAGTAGACGCATTTGCTCAGAATAGCTAGCCAGTTGTAGCTCTTCTTCATTTTGCGTATAAGTGAGGCTAGGAATGGAGAGTTTAATGGTTTTCGGATAGTGGGCTTCTACTGCTCCTGTTTCCACCTTGGCAATGTATTTGACACCAAGCCCATTTTTACGACTGAGAATAACGTCTGACATCGAGTCTTGCTTATTGAAGTCCTGATCCATGTTGAGGATAAAGACATAAGGAAACTCCAAACCTTTACTCTTGTGAATGGTCATGAGTTCCACTGCATCTTTAGGCGGTGCGACGGCTACACTTGCAAGATCATGCTGTGCTTCCAAAACCTGGTCAATCATACGAATAAAACGAGACAAGCCCTTGAAATTACTCTTTTCAAACTGGTCTGCTCTCAAAGCTAAAGCATAGAGATTGGCTTGTTTGGCAGGACCGTTAGGCAAAGCTCCGACATAATCATAGTAAAAACGATCGTTGTATATCTTCCAAATCAGGTCATAAAGGGAGTTGGTTTTGGCATATAAGCGCCAAGAATCCAAAATATCCATGAATTGATTTAGTTTTTCCTCTAAAGGTTTGTGAATTAACTCTTTCTGCTCAGCTGTTTGTTTTTGAGCATGAAGCAGTTTCTCATAAAGATTCTCTTGTACTTTATCAGCTGCTTTTTGAAGGGACAAACGTGCCAGCTCGTCCTCATCGAAGCTAAACATTGGAGACTTCATAAGGGCAACCAAGGCATAGTCTTGGAGAGGATTGTGGATGACACGAAGGGTATCCAACATGACTTGCACTTCTAGGGATTGGAGGTAATTATTCTGCTCTCCGTCTGTTTTCACAGGAATTCCATACTCTGACAGAGCGAGGAGTATCTGATCATTACGACTGCGACTGGAAGTCAAAAGAGCAATTTCCTTAAAGGCTACACCATTCTCTTGATGGAGCTTTAGGATTTCCTTGATGACTAAGCGCATTTCTCCTGTGAGTTTCGTGTCTGCATCACTTTCTTCCTCCTCTTGCCCACTATCGTCCTTATCGTAGAGGAGAAATTCTGCCTTGTTGTCTAGATTGGGAGTTAGTTTGGTATTGGCAAAAACAAGCTGGTGCATGCTATCATAGTTGATTTCGCCGACCTCTTGGTCCATAAGGCGTCCAAAAACATCATTGGTTGCTGATAGCACTTCTGAACTGCTACGGAAATTTTCCTTGAGGAGTATCAACTTCCCCTCTTTAGGATTATGCGCATAGCTTTGGAATTTTTCATTGAAAATCTGCGGGTCTGCCTGACGGAAACGGTAGATGGACTGCTTGATATCCCCCACCATAAAGCGATTTTGACCATTAGATAACAATTCCAGCATTCGTTCTTGAATGTGGTTGGTATCCTGATACTCATCGACCATGACTTCATGGAAACGTTCCTGATATGCCTCACGAATTTGTGGGAAATTCTCTAAAATTTCAATGGTGTAATGGCTAATATCAGCAAATTCAAAGGCATTTTCCTGGCGTTTACGTTCACGATAAGCCTCCACAAAATCGCTCATAAAGTTTTGAAAAGTTTTAGCTAACTCCCAGGTGTCTTCATGAAAACGTTCTTGATAGTCGAGAATCGTTATCTGGTCTGCTAGTTGTCCAAGTTTTGCAAACTGGGATTTTCTCTCCTCGTTATAAGCATCTGCAAGTGGCTTCAAATCAGCCTTTCGACTAGAGTTAGCAAGAGCCCGACCATTTTTCTCCTTCGAGATAGCGACAACACGTGAAAGAACTTTTTGATAAGTCTGACTATCGGACTCGTGATTTAAGGAGCCAATTTCATCCAAAACATCTTGCACAGCTTCTAAATAGGCAGCTTTTGGAAACTCCTTGGCATCGTTATCCAGATGATAACGGAAGAAGCTTTCCAAATCCCAAAGCGCCTGCTTGATTTGCTCGGTCAGTTTGTCTTTTTCAATTGCAAAGTCAGCTTCTTCAAACCCTTTGAGAAAAGAGTCGCTCAGCCATTTTTGGGGACTGCTGGTGGATTGTAAAAAGTCATAGATTTTGTAGACTTGTTGGCGCAGACCACGTTCATCCTTGCCACGCCCAGCAAAGTTCTTCACCAAACTACTAAATTTCTCTTTATTCTCACCTTGATAATGCTCTTCAAAAACTTGATGAAAAACTTCGTTCTTTAAGAGTAACTGTTCACTTTCATTTTGTAGAATACGGAAATTCGGTGCGATATCAATCAGATAACCATGCTTGCCAAGGAATTTTTGTGTGAAAGAGTCCATGGTTCCGATGGCAGCGTTTGGTAGATCTGCCAATTGACGTCCCAAGTGTTGTTTGAGATCGAGATCATCGGTTTCTTGGATTTGTTGGCTGATTTTTTTCTCCAAACGTTCCTTGAGTTCAGTAGCAGCCTTGACGGTAAAGGTCGAGATAAAGAGTTGGCTGATTTCCACACCTCGCGCCAATTGATCCAAAATGCGCTCGGCCATAACAAAGGTCTTCCCTGAACCAGCAGAGGCTGAAACAAGGATATTTTGCCCTTCGGTATAAATGGCTTCGATTTGCTCGGCAGTTTTCTTTTGTTCCTTGCTCGAACTCGCTTCTGCTTCTTGCAATTTTTTAATTTCTTCCTCAGTTAAAAAGGAAATAGGCTTCATCGATTCAACTCCTCTCTCATTTTTTCAAACCAAGCTTGCTTGAGTTTTTCTCCGACCAGTCGTTTGCCATCAGCTAGCTCTAACTTCTCTAGAAAACGAGCTTGACCTAGATGGTAGTTTGCTTCAAAGCCAGTAATAGCCTGATGTTGTTGAACGTATGGGGCAATACTTCTGCCATTCTCTGTGTATGGATTGATGGCGAACTGACCTTGTAAAATCTTCTCAGCTGCCTTCTTGTAAAGATGGGCATTGTAGTCCAATAAGAGCTGGAATTCCTCGTCTGTCAGCTGATTAGCCTTGTTTTTGTTGTAAAATTCGCCCAAGTGACTGCTTTCTTTCTCTAAAAAGAGTCCCTGGTATTTCATAGACTTGCTGACTTCTGCTACTGCTCCTGCCAGACTTTTAACAGCTAATAAAGATTGGACAGGCTCAGCCATTTCCAAGTACATGGCACCGAAAAAGTTCTGCTCCCCTTCTCTTTTTAGGGCAGCAAGATAGGTAGGCAGTTGGGAATTAAGCCCATTAAAGAAATGAGGAAACTGGAATTGGGTCAAACTAGACTTATAGTCCACCACTCCTAGCGCTCCATCAGCTTTCAGGCGGTCAATACGGTCAACCTTGCCTCGCACATGGACACTGCGACCATTATCCAATTGAATAAAGGCTTGATCTTTACCACCAAATGTTGCCTCCTCTTGAATGGTTTCGATAGCTGGATTATGACGAAGGATGTGGCCCGTAGTTCGCGCGACATCAAGTAGAACTTCCTTGGTAAACTGGGCTTCCAAACTTTCCTGATAAATAGCTTCAAATTCGCGTTCTTGGCTGGTTTCCTTGATAGCTTGCTCCAAACGCTGATCAAAGGAATTTTCAGCAGGTAGTTTCAAGGCACGTTCAAAAATACGGTGCAAGAAATTCCCGTGACTGCGAGCATCTGGACGCAGGCGCAATTCTTCCTGCAAACCTAAGACATAACGGAGGAAATAACTGTATTCATTGCGGTAAAATTCTGTCAAACCAGAAGTAGACAGGTAAAACTCCTTGTCAGCAGGGTAGAGAGCCTGCAAGGTCTCTTTCTCTAATGGCTTGCTGCTTGGACTAGTTGGGAGTGCAGGATTTGTAAGACCTTTTTGATCTAGTTTTTTCCCCATGACACGAGCCAAAACCTTGACAAAGGTGACATCTTTTTCATTTTCACTTGAACCTGCCTGCTGGTGATAGGCAACCAGACTAGACAAAAGACTGTGATAAGAACCCATATCATCCTTAGACAGACTTTTTTGATGAATCTTCTTCTCTATTCGGCTAAATCCAAAACTCACCAGTTCCTGAAGATAGGCCGATTCCTTGCTCTCATTTTCATTGAGGAGACTTGGAGCTGACAACACCAACTGCTTACGAGCAGCATTGACTAAAGAAAGCATGGTATAGCGATTTTTCTTGAGATTTTCGCTACTTGCAATCAGTAATTGCACTCCCTCCTCAGTTGCTTGGTTTAGGCTTTGTCTTTCTTCGTCTGTTAACAGACTGGTGTTTTGCGCAATTTTGGGTAAATAATCCTGAGTCAGCCCAATGGCGTAGACAAAGTCAGCGGTCAGAGGGGCAATCAGATCGTAACTCTGCACCAGAACAGTATCAACAGTTGCTGGAATGGTGCGATACTGGGACAAACTCATCCCAGAATGAAGCAAGGACAGGAAGTCCTCTAGACTAACTTGTGAACCGGAAAAAACGGTCGCAAATTGTTCTAAAACATGGCAGAAGGCTTTCCAAACTTCGGCTTGTCTTTCCTGTTCTAGTGTTTCCATAGTAGCTGTCAATTCTTGCATCTGCTTGCTTAAAGCAGCATTTTTTAGAAAAGTATTCCACTTTTGCAAGAGATTTTCAGCCTTTTGTTTTCGACTGGCAAATAAGGTTTCAAGTGGCGCCAAAACGCGCAGACGAAGAGAATTTAAACGCTCTAAATCAAATTTTCCATGGTGGGATTTGGTAAAGGTCTGCTGAAAAGCTGGCAAGCCATTGATACCAAGATAGCGGAGATATTGCTCGAAAGCATCAATATCCGCTTGGCTAAGGTCAGTATACAGACCAGTTCTGAGGAGATTAATCAAATCTTCCTGACGAAAACGGTAGCGTTTCAAACGCAAAATAGATTCGACATACTGAGTCAAAGGGTGGTGAGCCATGGATTCACTTCTACCAAGATAGAAAGGAATCTGGTACTGGTCAAAAATGGTTTTCAGTGATAACTGGTAAGAAGACACATCCCCCAGCAGAATACGGAAATTCTTGTAACTCAGATCTGGATTGTCATGTAATTTCTGACGAATAGCGCGAGCTACCAGCTCCAACTCCTCTTTTTGCATCAAACAAGACCAGATTTGCAGGTTTTCACGGTCCTTCTCATCAACATCTAAAGCGAGTTCTGAAAAGTCATAAGAAGACTCCAGCAAACGAGAGGCCTTGTCAAAACAATCCATCTTCTCATGTATCTGAGAACGATCCTGAGCAGGCGTTTGGTATTTTGCCCCCAAATGATGAAGAAATTCCACACTGGCTTGGTAGAGATTCCCTTCAGAGAACGGACTGGTATAGGCTTTCTTGCTTGCACAGGCCCCAATAACAATCTCGGCACCTTTTCGATGAAGTAGATCCACTACACGCTCTTCCTCGGCAGAAAAACGAGTAAATCCATCAATAACCAAGGCAATCTGACTGAAATCACTACTTACCTTGCCATTCTCAATAGCCTCAATCAAATGGGACAACTGACTTCCCTGAGCCAACTGACCTTGATTGAGATAGGCTGTTACTTTCTCAAAAATCAAGAGTAAATCTGCTCTCTTGTCCTCATCCGTCAAACTTTCTAAGTCCAAAAAGCTCATCTGAGCAGTCGTCATCTCATGATAAAGTTCAATCAACTGCTGGATAAATTGAGGATCCTGCTTAATCGCACCATAAACACGTAAGTCCTTGGAATCGAGTTCCGCAAGACACTTATAAAAAGCCATCCCAAGCCCGATATCATCCAGACTGGTATTAGCTGGTAAATCATTCAAGATTAGGTAACGAGCCATTTGAGTGAAACGCGTGACGGTAATCGCAAAAGAAGCCTGCTGGGACAAGCATTCCAGCACGGCGCGTTCTTTTTCAAATGAAAGAGAGTTGGGGGCGATGTAGAAGACCCGCTTGCCAGCAGCAACTAGCTCTTCTGCCTCTCTGGTTAAAATATCTGTCAAAGAAGTCCGAATATCAGTATAAAGTAATTTCATCTCTGCCTCGTTTGGTTTATCAAAGTTTCTTACTCTATTATAGCAAAGTTCGCTTCACAGTCCAAATCCAAAATTCTAGTTGACAATCATTTAATTAGCAAATCAATCATCCTTCATCATCCACTTTCATATGCTGAAAGATATAGAGGAAAAAGTCTTTGGAAACTTCAAAATGTCCATAACGAAGTCGAGAAGTATAGTCTTTCCATTCAGGATGTTGTCTAGCTATTTCTATGGAGCAATCTTTGACTGGTTGATAATACTCGACATTTCGTCTAAAGGGAAAGAATCCTTCGAACTGCTCTACTTGATAGGCTTTGTCATCTGTAATTTTACCTACGGCCACAAAAGCCTGTAACTTATCTTGACCGTTCATATCGTATTTTGGACTATAGTATAAAAAATAGTCACCTTTTTTCATACGGTTTAAGGGGCCGCCCTTTCCATGACAGACCTGGCAAAAATTCCCTTCAACTCCTCTTAAAACATGGTTCTTTGAAACAACTCCAACCCAATATCTAGGCATTTTTATCCTCCAACTCTACTAACAAACGATTAAAAACTTCTCTATCGTTAGATAGTTTTTCAAAAAATTCTTCATCAACCCCTTCTACTAAAGGTAAAGCTTGATTGACCTTCTCTGCGCCAGACTTCGTCACTGAGACCAGTTTTGCCCGACTATCCTTTGGATGTTGATCGCGTTTAATGTAGTCCTTCTTCTCCAGTAGCCTAACAATCTGGGAAACCGTCATGACATCCATACCAGTGAACCGAGCGATATCAACTTGCGTTACATATTCCTCTCTATTAGACAGAAACAAAAGCGAAGTCAAAACGATAAATTGAGGCAGAGTAAGACCAACTGATTTCAAAACTCTTTTTAAGTTGCTTTCCCACTTGTTGTAGACTTTGATGAACAGAAGACCTGTAGACTCTGTTTCATCGTTTTTATAAATTGAATTAAATTGATACTTTGACATTATTTCTCCTTAAATATTAAGTATACATATTATAAATGAATTTATTTTGTTTTTCAAGAAAAGGAAAGTCAAATGTTACAATTCTGTCAGACATTTCATAGTCTATATGCTATAATAAAAGCAAAACACCTAGAAAAGGAAGTCTTATGATTAAACTACTAGCCTTGGATATGGACGGAACCCTCCTCAATGAAGCTAAGGAAATCCCGCAAGCCCACATCACTGCCATTCACCAAGCCATTGAAAAAGGTGTCAAACTGGTTCTCTGTACAGGTCGCCCGCTTTTCGGTGTCCTTCCCTACTATAAAAAACTAGGACTGGACCTTCAGAATGAGTATGTTATTGTCAATAACGGTTGTTCAACCCACCAGACCAGTGACTGGAGTCTAGTGGACTGGCAAGAACTCAGTCCAGCTGACATCGAATACCTCTATGACCTAGCTGAAAAAAGCGACGTCCAGTTAACTCTTTTTGATGAGGAACATTATTTTGTCCTCGGTGGCAAGCCCAATCAAATCGTTCAAAATGATGCCAAGCTAGTCTTTTCAGACCTGACTGAAATCTCCCTTGAGGAGGCGACCAGTGGCAAATATCGAATGTTCCAAGGTATGTTTTTAGGAACCAAAGAGCAAACAGACGATTTTGAGCAACGGTTTGCTGAGGAACTCTGCCAACGATTTAGCGGAGTTCGTTCACAGCCTGTCATTTATGAAGCCATGCCACTTGGAACGACAAAGGCTACTGCTCTTTCTCGACTAGCAGCGATTTTGAAGATCGAGCCCTCAGAAATTATGGCCATGGGCGATGCCAATAACGATATCGAAATGCTTCAGTTTGCAGGACTTGGCATTGCAATGGGAAATGCCAGCGACCATGTCAAATCCCTTGCTAATGACGTTACAGCCAGCAACGAAGAAGACGGCGTTGCGCGTGCCATTGAGAAGTATATTTTATAGTAAAAAAAGCCCAGTTCATATCAACTGGGTTTTGTTTCTTTTAAGAATTACAAAACTTTAGAAACTCTTTAGAATTACTTGATGTTTCTTTGATTTCTATACCTTATACTAAAGTTAGAAAAATAAATCAAAAGGAGAAAATCATGAAAACAGTACTCGAAATTCATGGACTGACCAAACAATTTGCTAACCAAGCTATTCTTCAAGATCTTAGTCTAACCATAAAAGAGGGAGATATTTATGGTCTAATTGGAAAAAACGGAGCAGGTAAAACTACTCTTATCAAAATAATTACTCAATTATTGTTTGCGGACAAAGGTACAGTTTCCCTCTTCTCTAGCCAAGAACAAAATGAGTGGACCAAGGCCTTATCTCGAGTAGGTTCAGTTATCGAATCACCTGTAGCTCACAATCACTTGACAGCTTATCAAAACCTTAAATATTATTGTATGATACGTCATATTCCAAATGCTGATAAGGTGATTCAGGAGACCTTGGACTATGTTGGCTTGTCAGATACAGGTAAAAAAGTCTTTCGTGATTTCTCACTAGGAATGAAACAAAGACTTGGTATCGCCATTGCCCTCCTAACAAAACCCGACTTCCTGATTCTTGATGAACCTATTAATGGTCTCGATCCGATTGGAATCAAAGAATTTCGTCTCATGATCCAGCGACTCAATCAAGAAAAAGGCATAACTATACTCATCTCTAGTCATATCTTGTCAGAACTCTATCTCTTAGCTAATCGCTTTGGTATTCTGGATCAAGGTAAGATTATCCGTGAAATCAGTAAAGCTGAATTTGAAACACTGAGTGAGGATTATATTGTGCTTAAAACAAGTGATAAAGAAAGAGCTTGTCAGGTATTGAAAGAACAAATCCAGCTCCAGTTTAAGGTTGTAAACCCTGAAAATGAAATCCATATCTTTGGTAATGAACAAGATGTTAAACAGATTCTCAAGCAACTAACTTTGTCCGATGTTGCTATTGATGAGATTTACTTTGCCCGTCAAAACCTAGAAGAATACTTCACCCAATTGGTAGAATAGGAGAAAAATCATGATACATACCATTCAAGCAGATTTTTACCGTCTTTTCCGCTCCAAAGGATTCTGGATTACAGAATTCATTCTCTTTGTACTTATGTTACTGGGTGCTACTATTGGCGCTACAGGGCATCTAATGTCAGTTCAAGCAGCACCACCTGAGCTTCCTACCCATGGTTGGAATGGGATAGAAGCTCTAATCAACGCGTCAAATAACGGCTCAAACCTCGTTTTCCTCTGTATTATTCTAGTGTGTTTAGTTCTTGGGGTCGATCTAATCGGCAAGCTTTATAAAAATAGTTTGACAGTTGGTGTTTCTCGTACAGAATTTTTCCTTGCTAAATTCTTTGTACTAGCAAGTATCGCTCTCTTACAACTCATCACCAGTCTTGTGATTGCCTTTATTCCCGCGACTCTACTAAACGGACTTGGTACAATACCTGATGGTTTTGTTACTAATCTCCTCTTGACGATTTCCCTTCAATTTCTATGCCTTCTCGCTTGGCTTTCGATTGTCTCCTTTATTCTCTACCTAACTCATTCTTATCTTGCCGTATTTATTGGTTATCTGATTAGCTCTATCGTCCTTTCTATTCCAATTCTTGTTTTCCCAGACATTGAAATTCTTAGATATTTAATTCTAGATTTTGCCTATGCTATGACCACTAATAGTCAAGCTATTCTCTATACCATCACGGTTTGCGTAACAGTCATACTTTTCTTCTCTTTCAGTGGACTGATTATTTTCAAGAAGAAAAGCTTATAAAAAGGACCTCCTCTAGGATATAGAGGAGGTTTCTTCTGTTAAAGATAAATAAAGACTGAAAACCATTCTCCATCAGTGGCTAGCTTCATATCCGCTCCAAGAAGATGAACTAATTCCTCAGTAATATAGAGACCTAAACCAGAGGATTCTTCGGTATCTGACATATTTTCAGAATAAAAACGATTGCTGAGATTGTCTATATTCTTGATAGGTTTTTTGACTAGATTATCAATTTCCAAAACAAGTCTATTTTCTTCCTTTTTCAAGGAAAGTCGAGCCTTCTCCTTGCCGTGCTTGAGAACATTTCCAAGGAGGTTTTGTATAATTCGATCAAGCAAGTCCTCATCAGTCGTCGTTTTCAATCCTGGTTCAACGTTAAAATCAAGAACAATATGTGAAGATTGAAAAACGTCGTAATAAGCTAAAGTCTTTTTCGTTATAAAAGTTGATAAATCAGGTTCTTCCAGTTTCGGTTTGACTGCGCCTTCCATCAAATGACGGTATTCGAGGAGAGCCTCCAACCGTTTGGAAACCAAATCCTGATGATGGGCTATTTTATTTAAGGTTTCTGAACTATTATCGGGGTGTTTTATTAGTTGCTGAGTGTATCCTGAAGCGATTGTTAAAGGTGTCCGAATATCATGAGCAATGTTACTGATTGCCATATCTAGGGTGCGTTTTTCACGCTTCATGATTAGCTGGTTTTGCTCCACTTCTTGAAATAGATTCTCAATTTGGTTATGTAGACGCAAAATGGTCTTTGAAAAGAAATTTACACCGATCCTCTTCATGCTACCAGAGCGAATCTTTTCTTCGATTTGTCTGCTTAAATCTCTAATTGCTATATGATAGCGAATCAAAGAAATCGCCAAAATGATGTTAATGAGGAGCAATATAGATATCAAAATGTAAATCATTACTTATCTCCTTTTAATCGAACACCAACTCCCCAAACGGTTTCGATGTACTCGTGATTTGGATCCAGTTGATGCAGTTTTTTACGGAGATTGCTTAGATGGGTGTTGAGCGTATTGTCTCCAGGCAGGTAACTTTCTTCCCAAATCAATTCATAGAGTTCTTCCTTGGTGAAGATCTTTTTAGGGTACTGGAGCAACATTTGGAGAATCTGACACTCTTTCTTTGCAAGGCGAATGGTTTCAGTTGCGTTACTTATTTCAAAACTATCCGCATCGAACTGGATATTTTTAAAGCTTTGTACGAAGTTATCAATTTCTCTTCGATCTCCTGACTGATGTTCACCACTTTGGCGTAATTGCACGGTGACTCTGGCAAAGACTTCGTCCAAATCAAAAGGTTTTACCACATAATCATTGGCACCGTCTAGTAGATATTGGCTGATGAGCTTTTTATCACCTAAAGCAGTAAGCATGATGACCGGAGTCTGACTAGTTTGTCGAATAGCTTGCAAGACTTGGTCGCCATTTTTCCCAGGGAGCATGATATCTAGCAAAACGAGATCAATGCCACCTTTGTCAAATTGCATGATACCTTCTGTCCCAGAAAATGCTTGAATCACCTCGTGTTCCTCTGCAAGAAGGGTTCTTAAGATTTCCTGGATTTCATTATTATCTTCAATTACAAGTATGCTCGCCATAAACCTCGTCCTTTCTAAAACTATTATAACATGTTTTGTTGGGAATTCCAGATACAGAAAAGCTCCTCTCGCATTTTAAGCAAGAAGGAGCTAATGGATATTGAATCTACTTAAGCAAATAAGCAATCAAAGTTATAATCCATAGATGAGCTGGGTAGAAAATATAAAAGAAATATTTACTCCAACTAGTTTCTTTTCCTCGCTGTCCATTATACAAGGCCATAAAAGGAAAGACGGTGATAAAGAGCCAGTCAGAATTGAAAAGCATCATTTCCAGTGTTTGGTGCCAAGTGTCGTAAATTTGGATGGAAGTCACTAACAAGAAGGCCCACAGAAAGGCATAGAGGAGATTTCGCAAGCCCTTGCGATTTCGACAAGAGTAACTAATCAAGAGAAATGGTAGCATGGTGATGCCACCCTCGGTAAAAAGACACCCGAAAATCAAGAGCCCAGCAAGCCCAATACGACGCCACAACTTCTCCTTTTTATCCAACTCTTTTCTGGGAAAACCAATCCAAAGCATGGTGACACCGATGGCCAAAGTCAAGAAAATATTATTAGTAACCATTACACCCTTAGAGGCAAACAGAGTATTGAGAAGGCTATTTCCAGCAAACATGATCAGCGCCCAAGACCAGAGACGGATGAGGTAGTTTTTCAAGTTTCGAGTATAGATAAAACCTTCCATAGCCATATACGCAAACCAAACTCCCACACAACGGGTCAAGGCGTGAAAGATACCTTCCCACAAAGGAGAAACGATCCCGGTGATATGAGGGATATGGTCCAGAACCATTACTGCCGCCATCAGATACTTCAACTGTGTCGCATTCCATTTTTTCATAATAAACCTCTTTCTTTTTTATCTACATAGAGTATAGCATACATTTCCGCGTATAATCGTACACCTATCTTACATTTAAAAAGCCTATCTTACATTTTTGTAAGACAGGCATGAATATTAAATGTTTATTATGAAATTTACCTTCTAGTCCGTAATTCGTTGGTACATTTCGGGTCTTCTATCACGAAACAGTCCCCAATTTAGGCGCTCGCTTGCTCCCTTATCAAGGTCATAAGTTGCTAACAGAACAGCTTCTCCTTGTCTTTCAGCTCTCTCTAGAATAGCTCCTGTTTCATCCGTCATAAAGGAGGAACCGTAGAAGTCAAGACTAGAACTCTGTCCGCCATTTTCCTCACTAGGAGTGACTTCTTCCAAACCGTAACGATTGGCTGCAATGACTGGGACAATATTTGCTGCTGCGTGCCCTTGCATGGTACGTTGCCAGTGACCGCAACTATCCGTATCTAAGATAGGCTCTGAACCGATAGCGGTTGGGTAAAAGAGCAATTCTGCCCCATTCAACGCAAGACAGCGCGCCGTTTCAGGAAACCATTGATCCCAACAGATGCCAATCCCAATCTTAGCATAGCGAGTATCCCAGACCTTGAAACCAGTGTTACCAGGCGTAAAGTAAAATTTTTCTTGATAATAATGATCATCTGGTATGTGGGTCTTCCGATAAACGCCCAGCACTTCTCCATCAGCATCAATGACGGCGATTGAGTTATACAAGACATTGCCATCTTTCTCGTAGAAACTGATGGGTAAAACGACCTTTAGCTCCTTGGCAATGGTTTTAAAATGCTGAATGGCTGTATTTTCTGTCACCGACTGAGCATGCTGGTAGTAGTCATACTGGCGTTCCTGACAGAAATAGGGACGTTCAAACAACTCGGGCAAGAGAATAATTTGTGCGCCTTGTTCTGCAGCTTGACGTACTAGACGTTCCGCTGTTTGGATATTTGTCGCCACATCCTTGGCGCATTG
>NZ_AJQY01000023.1:0-19159 GCF_000296875.1 Streptococcus sp. GMD1S
CTTTGCGGCCGTGCAACTTGGGCTGGATCAGTTGAAGCCTACATCAAAGACGGTGAAGCAGCAGCTCGTGAATGGCTACGCACAACTGGTTTTGAGAACATTGATGAACTCAACAAAGTTCTCCAAACCACAGCGACTTCATGGAAAGAACGTGTAGAAGCATAAAAACAAGAATAGAAGAATCCCTTTTTGTTAAGAAGATACTTAAGGTTTTCTGACAAAGGATTTTGAAAATAAAAACTACAACCATAGATGGTAAATACACTCTCTATGGTTTGTTTACTTGAGAGAAATGGATCAAAGGAGAGAAGAATGAAAGCATACACAGAGCGTGTATTTGGAAATCATGAGGGCAAGGATGTCTTGGCCTATCGCTTTGAGACTGACAGTGGCTATCAACTAGAAATCATGACCTATGGTGCGACCATCTTGCGCTATGTCACACCTGACAAGGCTGGAAACTTTGCCAATGTTATCTTAGGATTTGATGATTTTGCTAGCTATGTAGGCAATAGTCCCAAGCATGGAGCAAGTGTAGGTCCTGTAGCAGGCCGTATTGCTGGAGCGACATTTGAACTCAATGGTCAGACCTATGACCTTGAAGTCAACAATGCTAGCAACTGTAACCACAGTGGTTCAACAGGTTGGGATTCCAGCTTGTTTGAATTGGTCGAAGTGAGCGACCATGGTTTGACTCTCTACACCGAGCGTACAGACGGGACCGGAGGATTTCCTGGTAATCTCAAGATTTGGATTAGCTACCACTTGGAAGAAACTGGCGCCTACGAAGTCAGCTATAAGGTGACGACAGATCAGGATACGCTTGTCAATCCAACTAATCACAGCTACTTCAATTTGTCTGGTGATTTCACGCAGACAGTTGACCGCCATGTCTTCCAATTAAATACGGAGGGCATTTACCCAATCGCTCCGGACGGTGTGCCAGCAAAAACTCCAGATGCTGATTGTGATGTGGTGAAACATATCTACAATGGTGCTTTGCTCAAGGATATTTTTGCAGAGGACGATGAGCAAATCCAGCTGGTATCTGGTTTGGATCACCCATTTGCTCTTCCTGCAGGTCATGACAATGCTGGTTTCCTTTATGACCAACACTCAGGTCGTTTCCTGCTTTTCAAGACAGAGGCTCCTTGCTTTGTGGTCTACTCAGCAAACTTTGTAGATGAGAGTGTCATCATAGCTGGTCAGCCAATGATTCAGCACAATGGGATTGCCCTTGAAGCGCAAGCTTTACCAGATGCCATTCACAGTGACCTCAAAGACCAAGTCATTCTCAAAGCAGGGCAAACCTTTACTAGCAAAACTCGCTACGAGCTTGTTGTTAAATAAAAAGAAGAGCTGGTTTCCAGCTCTTTTGAGTTGACTTCGTTGACATTTTATCTTAATAGTGTATAATTGATGTAATCTATAAAGTTACAACAAAAAGGAGACACCCTATGACTTATGCATACCAAAGCCACATTTACCTAGCGGAGGCTGTTTTAAATGTCAAGGACTTGACGAGTCAAACGGCTTTTTATCACCAGATTATTGGCTTGGAGATTTTATCCCAAACAGAGACAGAAGCGATTTTGGGACTCGGTCGAAAAGCCTTGGTTCACTTGATTCAGGCAGAAAAGGCTGGCGAAGTAAGGGAGCATTATGGGCTCTACCATTTGGCGATTTTGTTGCCGACACGAAAAGCCTTGGCAGATGTCTTGAAACACCTAAGTGACTTGCGGATTCCTCTGGTCGGAGGTGCAGATCATGGATACAGTGAGGCTATTTATCTAGAGGATTTGGAAGGAAATGGCATTGAACTCTACCGTGATAAGCCAGTATCTTCATGGGATATTCGAGAAGACGGCCGCATTATCGGTGTGACTGAAGCCCTTGCGGCACAGGACATCTATGAGTTAGGAGAAAAGGTGGATCCCTTTATCCTAGCTGAAGGGACGAGAATGGGGCATATTCATCTATCTGTGAAGGATAGTCGTGCGGCGAGCCAGTTTTATCAAAAGGTGTTAGGACTAGAAGATAAATTTAGCATTCCTAGTGCTAGTTGGATAGCGGCTGGTCAGTACCATCACCACCTGGCTGTCAACGAATGGGCTGGAAAAGGGTTGGCTCCGCGTGAGCAAGGCTTGTCAGGCTTGGCCTACTACGTCCTTGAGGTCGAAAGCAAGGAAGAACTCTTAGCTATCGTTCAGCAAGCACAAGAGCTAGAGGCACAGATCAAATGGCTACATTCGAGTGAGGTGGATCTTGTAGACCCAGATGGGATTGTGACTCGCATTCGCTTGGCACGATGAAACGAGGAAAACACATTATTTATTTTAGAGACATAGGAAAAGGCGGACAAGCTCGCATTCTGTTTTTAGAATGCGGACTTGTTTGCTTTTTTATGAAATGACGAAACCTTTCTTGGATCTAGCAAAGGTATCTGCCGGGGATATTTTCCCTTTTCTGGGGGTTCATGCTATAATACTAATAAACTTTTCTTTCTCTAGGAAGGCAAACACCCAAAATCGGCTAGAATGCTGGCAATCGTTGTCACGATGCTTTTAAGAGAAAGTAGGATTCTGTTTTGAGTTTAGGAAATGGTAATAAGATGGACACAAGTGTAAAAAATTTAATCAGTATGGGCCCTCTGGAGGACTATTTTATTTATTATGATCTGAGGAATCAAGTATTCTATGAAGTAAAACAAGGCATGAATTATTCAGCCATTGCAGCTCCTATTGCAGTCTTTTCCTTGCAACGGCTGTCGAAGTTGCTCAACCAAACCTTTGGAGATGTCTCCTCACCTTTCAATCTGCTTTTCTTTATCTTGATGTCTCTGTTTTTGATTTTCGGAACAATTCTTCTTGCCAAATCTACCCGACGTAACATGAAGACAGATAGATTTAGAAAAGTTCGGCTGACAAAAGCCAACATCAAAACCCTTAGGAGAAAATCTAGGGCGTTGACAGTAGTTGGCTACATTTTTGTTTTAATAACGATTTTTTCAGCCTATCGTTATCTGGCTGTTTCTGATTTTCAATTTTTAATTATGTACATGTTAGGGATTGGTATTCTTACATATATAGTTTATGATTTTCGGATGAAAACGCGCAAACGACTGTTCAAGGAGCTGATGGAGACATTACAGGACGGTAGCCGAGGGAAAGAGGGAGAAATGTAAGATGAGAAAAATCATTTATATAGGCCAAGGATGCCAGCAATCCGTCTACTATAACACAAAGACGAGAGAGGCTTTAGCGACAGAATCTAGCACCTCGTCAGAAACCGACGGTGCCATCAGTTCAAAGAAATCCAAGTGGCCTTGGGTTGTCTTCTTTATTTTCTTGCTAGTTGCTATCATCAGTATTTGGATTCGTTCCTTGATAGCACCCTTTAGATTGAGTGAGTGGATGGCACCTATCCATCTAGCCGCTATCCTTTTCGTTTTTATCGGAAGTGTTTATGGATTTGAAAAACTGTTCTACAGTGGGGCTAAGTCGCTTGTCCCAGCAAGTGAAGAGCAGTTTAAAGAAGCGGTTGAAAGTAGTAAATTTTGGAAAAAATCTCCGGATAAGGAACCAACAGTCGATAAAATCATCTTGTATCTATTTGTTATCCTCGTTCTTCTATTTGTTTTTGTTATTGTTGTGTTCTTTGCCATACCTGGAACCTTCATTCCCTACTATGAACATGAATGGTTTGAGCCCTCTATGTTCATGGTACCAATCGGAGCAACGATTGTCCCAGTTAGTGTCGTACTGCTCTTGTTCCAAAACAACCCAATCCGCTGGCTCTTAGCCGTACGAAAATACAAGCAGGGAAAAGTGATATTTAGGGAGAAGAAGAACTAGAAACATGAGAGAGACGCTATTACCATTACCAGTGGTTGGTGATGTTTTATCAACAACCTATGATAAAATTGAAGTTTCTGATTATAGTGATTGGTGGAAACTGTGGTGATTTTATATGAGAAAAATAATTTTTATTGGACAGAGCGGTGATAAGGCCGTTTACTATAATACGCGAACAAAAGAGGCTCTTGTAGCAGATAAGAGTGCCTTGTTAAATACAGAAGGGGCTAGGAGATCGAATAGGGGGATTGCTCCTTTAATTGCTATATTCTCTTTGTTAGGTTTACTCGGAGGATTTGTTGCAATACCAATTTTCTCAGGCCTTCGTTATAATAGTGGGATGGTTCCTATTTTTATTCTTTGTCTTTCCTTTATCCTATTTGGATTTATATGGATGATGGAAGTCGCCTTATATAAAGGAGTGAAACGAGTCCAAGGAGCAACAAAGAAAGAGTTTAAAGAAGCAGTTTATTCAAATTTGTTCTGGGAAAATTTTAGTGAGAAAAAAGCGACGTTTGCGAAAATGTTGGCTTTTATGATTGTCATGCTACTAGTTTTTATGACTACTATAGTAATATTTGCTGCTGCAATTCCGGGCACTATTGACTCATTCAATAAGCAAGAGGCATTTGATATACAAATCTTTTTCTCGCCTTTAGCAGGTCTCTTTCCTGCCTTGTTGTACCTTTTCTTATTCCAAAACAACCCTATCCGCTGGTTCTTAGCTGTGCGAAAATATGAACAGGGGAAAGTGATATTTAAGGAAGAGAAATAAGTGGGAGGATAAGATGAAAGAAAAGTATGTTGAGTTTTTAAATATGGCAGTTGTGGATACTAGTCCTATAAAGCGTTTTGATTATATAAGGGCTTTTGCAATGGAGATTGTTTTTACTTTACTAATATTTATAGTATCTATTTTTATAAAAGGTGAGATGCATGATGTGAGTATGATTATCTTTTACATTACTATTTATCATGCAGTAGCTTTATTGTCCATGTTCTTGCTATTCCAAAAATTTTCCAAATCAAAATTCTTGCAATTGATTCCAGCCAGTTCTATTTTGATTTCTCATGTTGAGTTTCTCTTCTGGGGATCTATATTTTTAGGGAAGAACTATTGGTCTGTCTTCACGATTTTAATTGGCCTAAGCCTTATTTTTCAGTTACTGACCTTTGTTTACCAGTTGTTAATTGTCCCTAAAGCTAAGAAATTACCACAGGGTGAGTATAGGAAGAATCTTTTATTTCTTCCTTCTGTTATTTGCCTATTGATTTCCGCTATTGTAGTAGTTATAGCACGTTTATTTACGTTGTCAGGAATATATGTAGTTTCTTCCCTCGTCGCAGGGAGCATAGCCTGCCTTCCCTTCTATTGGCTTGAGTATGCACGAGTATTCACCGGTTGGAAAAAGAAAAGCACGAATAACTTTATTTATAGAGGCACAATAAAATAAAATTAATTAGAGTGGCTAGTAGTACAGCTCATGCTAGGAGGATAAGATGAAGGAAAAATATTATGAATTTTTGAATATACTGATGACTGGTTATAAACCAGTAAGAAATTTAAATTTCTATCTTGCATTTTTATTCGAAATTCTATTTACTTCAGTAGTACTGATTGTTTCTATATTTACTAAGAATCAAATGCATAATCTTAGTATATTTTTGATTCATGTTACTATTGTCCATATGGTAATAGTACTGCTTGCATTTTTATTGTTTCAAAAATTTTCCGCTTCAAAATTATTACAATCAGTTCCGACGACTTCGTTTCTTTTTCTTCATTTTGAGTTTCTTTTTTTGAGCTCTATATTCTTTGGGGAACAGTATTTATCGATATTCTTTCTTTTCATTGGATTGAGCTTTGCTTTTCAAGTGATAAACTTTTTTTATCAAATATCAATTGTTCCAAAAGTAAAACAAATGCCAGATACTGAGCATAAGAAGAATTTGTTACACTTACCAACCCTTATTGTAACAGTAATGTCGGCGGTAATAGTAGTCATAACACGATTGTTTATGTTATCTGGAATCTATATTATCATCGGATTAGTAGGAATGAGTATTTCATGGAACTCGTTCTTTATTCTCGGATATACTCAAGTATTCACAGGTTGGAGAAAGAAAAGCACGAATAACATTATTTATAGAGGAGAAATAAAATGAAATTAATTAGAATAGATATCAGCAATATTGCTTATACAGAGAAAAAAGTTCCCATGGATTTTTTTCTAGATTTGATTGAAGGTTGTGAAAAATTATTATTTGAAACAGGGGTCTATAAAAATGGTCCGACAACGATTGAAACATGTTTGAGCACTTTTGGAAAGCCAGGAGAAGCCTCGTTTAAGGTCTATATTCCGACAAACATCCCAATTGAAGGAAATGATGAATTTCAATATCTAGAACATTTTACTATTAAGCAGTGTGTCTCTGATGTAACTCCATTTGATGAACATTTCCTTCCAAAAATTGAAGAAATGAAGCAATATATTCAAGATGAGGGGTTGGAAATGCAAGGAGATACCGTTTTTCTAGCGATATTGCCAATATTTGGGCAACACTTTGTTGAAATTAATATCCCAATTAAGGAGATTTCAGATGCTATTTAAAAACGTGGGAGAATACCAAGATATACAATATAGAAATGTTATCTCAAGGTATTATACAGTATCTCCAGAAGAGATGCCAGACACTTATAACGCTTTTTTAGACGAAGTAAGAAAAGCAGGATATACGCTTCGAGGACCTTTCTTTTATACGATTAATTCCAAGTTAGAAGAAAATCAAGATGTGTTGATGGAGCTGTTTATCCCAGTAGAAGAAGAGTATATTGAAGATGCTTTGCCAAAAGACTTTTTGTATCACAGTCTGTTTCAAGTTTTAAATACTGTTTCAACTAGAATTTTAGAACCAGATGATGAGTCAGTGAAAGAGGGAATAAGCTTCTTGGCGGGTTATATCTATTATCAGGGACATTGTGAGTTGACCCCTCCCTTCTTTTTTACCACAATCTCTGATGAGAAAGTCTATACAGATATTAAGGTAGGGGTGTTGAAGGAGTAAGTCGAATTTTTAATAAAGCTCACAAAAGAATAAAGAAAAGAGGGAATGATAATGTCACAAGAGAGATATTTGCAGATCAAAAAAGAGCATCAAGTTCGTAAGTTTGTGGGGCGTTTCCTCTTCATTCTTCTCGCTATCCTCGATGTTCTACTGGTATCAAGTCATTCCAATTATGTCCCGCTTATAACGGTGGCTATGGTAACGATTGTGCCTTTTAATCATTTTCTACTTGGTCCTCTTAGGAGACAGAAAAAAGCCATAGAAAAAGAGCATCCAGAATGGAAAATACTCAGTACAAAGGGAGTAAAGGTTCCTTCGACTGAAGCCAATAAAAGAACCTTGGCTGGTATTGGGATTTTGATGGCCTTGTTGTTGTCTTTTGGGCTATTCTATAAACCTGTGAAACAGCCGAACGTCCAAGTAAACAATCCGCCTAAGCTTGATTTTAACACGCCTGGAACGTCCAAGTCTTCTGAGTCTGAGTCGTCCAGTTCCTCTAAGACCAAAGAATCCAGTTCCTCAGAGCCGAAATCCTCGTCTTCGACTGAACAAAGTTCTAAAACCGAAAGTTCAGGAACAAAACCGTCAAAAAGCGAGTCCAATAATCCTTATTACCAGATTCCAGGACTTACTGACGAACAGGTGAGAGATATCATATCGAAATCTGTAAAAGATTTGAGAGAAAAACAGTCAAAAGAAAAATCCGAAGAGTAGACTCGAGGGCATCGATGTCCTTTCTGGATGAGTTAGTTTTAAGATTTTACTGTATAAAATAACAGGAGGAGTTCATATGAATAAAGAAGTAATTGGTTTGATAGTTGGGACAATCGTCATCTTCCTATCTTTTGTATTTGTGTGTGGGACCTTTCTCTATCTCTATCTTCGAGATCAGAAGTTGGTCCGTCTTGCCAAGTCATCCGTACAGGGAACGGTTATCGGCTATAGCCGTTTTCGTGAGGGGTATCCACCTATCGTCGAATACACGGTGGATGGGATTGCTTATAAGAAAACCTTGCAGTATTTTATGTTCAAAACGATCACAATTCCGTGGGGGACTACTAAATTTTTAAAGGACTATACAAGAGAAGATATGCTAGCGCCTTCGATCACTCGCTACAGCAACTCCTTTGTTTCCTTCAAACGCTTGATGCAGACCCATTTCCCCCTTCATTCGGAACTGACGGTCTGGTATGATCCAGACAAGCCGACCAGGGCCTATGTCGAACGTTACAGCGGAATGGACAAGTTTTACAAGTGGTTTGGTATCGGATTTGGGCTGGCTCTAGTTATAGTCTATGGGATAGTGATCCTAGCATTTTTGTCCAATTTGTCCAAGATATACGCATAAAGGTCAGTTGGTTGAAAGGAAACGTGACTTCCCATCGAGCTTCAAGGAGGACAGAGTTTCTTTTCCATTTCCGTGCTTATCAATCTTTTCTTTCTGATACAGAGAAAAGGTTGCCTCCTACAAATACAGACAGGAAGTGAATTTTGACAAAGCCCCTTATTCGAGATATAATGAAGAAAAAGTGACCAAGGATAAATTAATGACAAACTCAAAGTATATAACACGCCTGAAACGTTCAGAGGGTCAGTTGCGTGGGATTCAAAAGATGATTGAAGAAGATCGTGACTGCGCAGATATTGTTACGCAGTTGACAGCAGTGAAATCTAGCGTTGAGCGCGTGATTGAGATGATCATTACTGAAAATCTCACTGACTGTATCAACCAACCACTAGACGACCCCGAGGCTCAAAAGGAACGCCTAGAAAAGGCCATCCGATACCTGATTAAACGAAAATAAACTAATTTGCTATTGCTAAACAATGCAGACAAAGGCATTTAAGTCTATTTCGATAAAGAAATCATGTCGGCCAAACGGATGAGTCCCCCCGATACCAACGAGCAACCTCTTTTTAGATGCCGTCAATGTGCTTCTTTTTTAAAAGCGATGGGCTACGAGCCCTATATCAGCGGGTTGCAGAAATGAAAAAACCGATTAAGTTTCTTAATCGGTTTTTTGCTTATTCTACTTGACCGGGCCAAGCATTCATACCACCTTCTACATTGATAACGGTGAGGCCTTGGGCGCTTAGAAATTCACAAGCAGATGCGGAACGGACTCCACCTTGACAGATGACATGATATTCCTGGTCAGGTTTGAGTTCTTTGTAACCTTGCTCCAAGGTACTTAAAGGCAGATTTTTAGCACCTGGTGCATGTCCTGCTTGGAATTCATGCACTTCACGTACATCGATAAGATTTAGATTTTCATTTAGGTATTTTTCATAAAAGTCAGCCATGCTGATACTCGTTTCCATATTCGACTCCTTCTGGATTAGCCATTTTATATTGTGAATAAGCGCCATCAAGGTTTTGGACGGTAAATCCTGCCACTAGAGGATACGCTCTGTGATCTAGCTGCGCAAAACACTGTGGCAGTTAAGGATGTAGGTTTGGTTCTTGTCTGGTTCATCCAAGTTCTCCCATAGTTTGTTTAGGGGGATATGAATGGTATCGACCTTGGGTCGCCCCCCTGAAATTCGCCACTTATCCGTACATCTAGGGATTTTTGGCCCTTAGTCAGATCGTCTTTGAGCTGACACCATTGGATATTATCGCTCAGACCTTCGATAAGGTTCAAGGCTGTGTAGCCAATTATTTTATGCTTCTAGATGACCTTGCCTGTCCAAGCGCTCATACCGCCTCGGACATTGATGACATCGTAGCCTTTTTTCTTTAGCTTTTTCGCAGCTAGTTTGCTTCGCACACCAGAATGACAAATAACATAGAGTGTTTCTTTTGTCGCAGGTGTGTAAGAACCGATTTCCGTTAAAGGAACATTTTTTGCATTTTTGATATGGCCTCTACGGAATTCCATAGGCGTCCGAACATCCAGTAGCTGAATCGGTTCTCTGAGTTTAGCTTCTAACTCGCTGGTAGAAATACTGTCAATTTTTGTAAATAATAAGTGAAACATAGGCACCTCCACATATACCCTTATGGGGTATATTAAACCATGAAGTCAATCTTTTGTCAAGCAAGTTGTTTTGACTTGGAGGGGATTGGTTTTGAGAGTCTAGAAAGCAGGCTATTCTTGACCTTTCAAAGGCTTTTTGATATGATGAGTCCAAAGTAAGTGTGAGGTGATAAGATGACCAGCGAATACCAGAAAATGATAGCAGGGGAGCCTTACCGTCCGTCGGATCCAGAGTTGCGGGTCTTGGCGCAGGCTTCTCGCCAAAAACAGGCTGCCTTTAACAAGGAAGAAGATCCCTTGAAGGGAGCAGATATTATCAAGACTTGGTTTGGCTCAACTGGGGAAAATCTCTATGTCAATCCACGCTTGGTGGTCGATTATGGAGTCAATATCCATCTAGGGGAAAATTTTTATTCTAATTGGAACTTGACCATGCTGGATGTTTGTCCGATTCGCATCGGGAACAACGCCATGCTTGGCCCCAACTGTCAGTTTTTAACCCCACTCCATCCACTGGATCCGGATGAACGCAATTCAGGGGTCGAATACGGCAAGCCCATCACCATTGGAGATAATTTCTGGGCTGGAGGTGGCGTCATTGTTCTTCCTGGAGTAACACTGGGAAATAATGTCGTTGTAGGAGCAGGGGCCGTGATTACCAAGTCTTTTGGCGACAATGTCGTCCTAGCTGGGAATCCTGCGCGTGTTATCAAGGAAATCCCAGTAAAAGAAAACTAAAAAGAACAGCCGAGGCTGTTCTTTTTATGAGCTTTAGTCTTATAGATTTTTCTTCTTTTTGGCTTTTTGGGTTAGAGTGATATCGCACTTGGGAATGTTGCTTTTAAAAACTATTAAATGCATTTTAGTACTCTCAAATTGTTTCTAGTAGCCCTTTCAAAAGAATACTGAGCGAAACTGAATTTAAGGAAACTTTCAGAAAAGTTTTAGTTTTGTTTCAGGAATCTTCTGTAGACTGTCTAGCTATATCATACGAAGGAGAGGAAAAAGCTATGAAATCAAAAAAATGGACCCTACTCGCAACGAGTTTAACGGCAATAGTGCTGATGGCAGCATGTGCCCAGTCAACAACTACATCCAATACCAATGCAACGACAAATAGTGCCACAACAACTGCAACAAAGACAAACCAATCATCCTATTTTACAGAGAAGGACAATGATACTTCTTATGACGAAAGCACAGCTTCTAAGATTGAGTTATCTGGCTCATCAGCAAACGTCTTTGGGGATGGCGTGACAGTCTCTGAATCAACAGTGACCATCACAAAATCTGGGACCTATGTGATTTCAGGTCAGTCTGACGGAGTGCAGATCAAGATCGAGGCAGATAAGTCTGCAGATGTTCATCTAGTCCTAAAAGGCGCGACCATGACCAATACCAATGCAGCGATATCTGCGACATCAGCTGGTCATGTCTACTTGACTCTAGCAGAGGGAACCACCAACAGTCTCTCTGACTCAAGCTCTAACAGTGACGAAAAAGCAGACGCAGCTCTCTTTTCTAAGGTGGATTTGACCATCAACGGGAAAGGAACTCTCAATGTAGATGGCAAGAAGAACAATGGTATCAAGGCCAACGACACCCTCCACATCACGGGTGGAACCTATAACATCACAGCAGTTGGCGATGCCTTCAATGTCAATGATGAACTCAACATCACTGGTACGACCATGACCATCGATGCCAAAGAGGATGGGGTCAAGGTGGACAATGACGAGGATACTTCAGTTGGGACCATGTACCTATCCAACAACAACATCACCGTCACAGCAGGAGATGATGGCATCCACGCATCTGGAGACCTCGTCATCGATAGTGGTACCTACACCGTCAAGAATTCGACAGAAGGACTTGAAGGTAAGTCAATCACTATCAACGGTGGGGATATTAGCATCTACTCAACAGATGATGGAGTCAACGCAGCTAACAAAAACGCCCAACAGAATGAAATCTTCTTCACTATGAACGGCGGGAATCTGACTGTAGAAGTCGGCCAAGGAGACACAGACCCAATCGACTCAAACGGCAATATTACGGTCACAGGTGGGACCATTAAAATGACTGGTCAAACAGGTTTTGACTTTGATGGAACAGCGACCTACACAGGTGGAGATATCTATCTCAACGGTGAAAAACAAACGGAAATCGTCAATTCTATACCTGGAGGCGGTGGACCAAATGGAGGCCCTCAAGGCGACGGTCCAGCCCCTGGCGGACAAGGATAAAAAAGAATCTCCTTTCTCGAAAGAGAAGGGAGAGTTTTATGTAGGAAGGATTTTCTAGAATAAATACCAATCCGGAGTTGAGAACTTCTTGGTCTGTTTCATATAAAAACGGATAAAGTGAATTTCCATAGCTAAGGTTATCAAGGTTGCTATTGTGATGACAGTAGTAGGATTGGCTGAGAAAAGTAGAGGAAGAATAGGCCTTTAAAAAGTGGACAGGAAAGACCATTTCGGAGTATCGTGAAGAGATTTAGAAACAGCTCTAAAAGCAATAGCTATCCATTATAAACATCAGATACGAATCTGGTGTTTTATTTTTTTAAAGAATTTAACCCTTTCTCTTGACAAGTGAGTGATTACTCACTATAATAGCTTCGGTGATTTAAAAAGTGAGTATTAACTCACCAAGGAGGAAGTAAATGAAAACATTACTACATTTACAAGATTTAGTAAAATCTTTTGACCATCAAATAGTTCTGAATCATGTCAGCTTTGAATTGCAGCCAGGAGAAATTATAGGATTAATTGGTCCGTCTGGTGCTGGTAAATCAACTATGATTAAGACTACGTTAGGAATGGAAAAGGCTGATGGAGGCGTAGCTTTAGTGTTAAATCACACTATGCCCAATCGCCATATTTTAGGAGATATTGGCTATATGGCCCAATCAGATGCTTTATACGAGTCCTTGTCAGGCCAAGAAAATCTGGAATTTTTTGGTCAGCTAAAGGGGCTTTCTAAAAAAGACCTAAAGGCGGAAATTGCTTATATAGCTCAAGTAGTAGATCTGACAGACTACTTAAACAAGGCGGTATCTGGTTATTCTGGAGGAATGAAACGGCGTTTGTCACTGGCTATCGCGCTTTTAGGAAATCCTCAACTCTTGATTTTGGACGAACCGACAGTTGGAATCGACCCTTCTCTTCGAAAGAAAATCTGGAAAGAATTATTCGCGCTTAGAGACAATGGGGTTGGGATATTAGTTACTACCCATGTTATGGATGAAGCAGAGTTGACGGATAAGGTCGGCTTATTATTAGGCGGAAAAATCATTGCTTTTGATACACCGCAACACTTAAAAGAAAGTTATCAAGTTTCAAGTATTGAAGAAGTATTTTTAAAAGCAGAAGGTGAGTAAAATGAGAACAATAGCGATTGCAAAAAAAGTCATCAAAGAATTACTTCGCGACAAACGAACTCTAGCTCTGATGTTTATAGCACCTGTTTTTATCATGTGGTTGATGAACCTCATGTTTTCAGCTAGTACAACCGTGGATGTCAAGTTAGCAACACAGGATCTACCAACTGGTTTGGTAACGAAAATGGATGAGCTCGATCATGTGGACGTCGAGACTTATCAAGACTTAGATCAAGCCAAAGAAGCGCTAGCAAATGAAAAAGTCGATGCTGTGATTTCTTATAAAGACGGTGAGTACCAGGTCGACTACGCAAATACGGATGCTTCTAAAACAACTATGACACGACAAGTGTTACGAACGAGTATCGCCAGTGAAGGCACCGATCAGTTAGTATCTCGTGTTAAACAAGCTCTTCCACAATTGGACTCGGACGCAAAAACACCAGAAATCAAGGAGTCTTACCAGTATGGAGATGAAAATACAAGCTTCTTTACCAGCATGATTCCGGTTTTGATAGGTTTTGTAGTTTTCTTCTTTGTCTTTTTGATTTCAGGTATGGCGCTTTTGAAAGAGCGCACCAGTGGAACACTAGAACGTTTGTTAGCAACACCAGTGAAACGATCTGAAATCGTCTATGGCTATATGTTGTCTTACGGTATTATTGCGATTTTTCAAACGGCAGTTGTCGTTTTAGCAGCAATTTGGCTACTAGATGTAGAAGTTGTAGGAAGTATTTTAAATGTTATAATAGTTAATGTGGTACTGGCTCTTGTAGCACTAGCTTTTGGAATTCTCTTGTCTACTCTAGCAAAATCAGAATTCCAAATGATGCAATTTATTCCTCTCGTGATTATGCCCCAACTTTTTTTCTCAGGAATTATTCCATTGTCATCCATGGGAGAATGGGCTCCAACTGTGGGGAAATTTTTGCCATTAACCTATTCTGGTGATGCAATAAGCCAGATTATTCTTTACGGGCACAATCTTGGTGATATTTTGTCAAATCTTGGTGTTTTAATGGTTTTCTTGATCATTTTAACAATTCTTAATATTGTTGGATTGCGTCGTTATCGTAAAGTTTAGAAATCAACATAAATAATGCTAAAAAGGTGTGAAGATTAGATGGATAAGACTGTTTTTGAATCGTTTGAAGATTACTTAGAAGAAGCGAATTACCCTCAAGGAAAGAAAAAAATCATGCAGGCAGCAGTGGATCTCATATCAACCAGGAGTTACCATGGGACCTCAACTCTTCACATAGCTGAGCGTGCTGGACTAAGCCAAGCAACTTTGTTTAAGTATTTTAAGACGAAGGATGATTTACTGACGGCTATTTTACATCCTGTAGTCCCAGGCATTTTCGGCAGTTTTTTTGAGGAACTCTTAGCTTTTGAAACGACAGAAGAGAGGGTTCGTTATCTCGTCCATGATCGTATGAGCTATCTCAAAAAAAATCGTGCTTTGATGAAAATCATTCTGCAGGAGAGTTTTTCAAATAAAAAACTAAAAAATGAACAGATTTTTATCTGGAGTGCTATTCAAGATAAACTTCGAGTGCTTCATAAGGAATTGCTAGCAGATCCACGTGTAAATCCAGAGTTAACGATTCCTCAAATGGTTCGTATTTGTGTTGGTCCATTGTTGGCTTACTTCGCTCAGCTTTATATCGTTAGTGACAACGGAGAAATAAAGGAAGAAGACCTAGACTTATTAGAAAAACAGATTTTAGGTGGTTTGTGGAAATAGAGTAGGCCTAGACAAAATGGAGGCTAGATTCTATTGGTTTGGCTTCTTGTACAAGATAATATAAAAGGGTATACATTACCTGATGCAGATTTGTGCTTTTTTATTGTTGAATTTGGTATTTTGGTGATAGTCCTCAATCACTTTACTAAAACAGAAACCGACTTCTCCAGCGGTGCAACGATTTCTCAGGTGTATGGAAGAGGAGATTTCTGGCTTGCTAAAGACAACTCCTTGACACTCCGTCAGTTTTTGATACAATAGTACAAAATTAGAGGAGGTGGGCGATGATTCAGAAGCATGCGATTCCCATTTTAGAGTTTGATGATAACCCCCAAGCGGTCCTTATGCCAACACATGAGGGGTTAGACTTGAAGTTGCCAAAGAAGTGTATCTATGCATTTTTGGAGGAGGAGATTGACCGCTATGCTCAGGAAGTAGGGGCGGACTGTGTTGGTGAGTTCGTTTCTGCCACCAAAACCTATCCAGTATATGTCATCAACTACAAGGACGAGGAGATCTGTCTAGCCCAGGCGCCCGTGGGCTCTGCCCCAGCGGCCCAGTTTATGGATTGGTTGATTGGCTATGGTGTGGAGCAAATCATTTCCACTGGAACCTGTGGCGTCCTAGCCGATATAGAGGAAAATGCCTTTCTCGTCCCTGTTCGCGCTCTGCGAGATGAGGGGACCAGCTACCATTATGTAGCGCCTTCTCGTTATATGGAGATGCAGATTGAGGCTGTCTCTGCCATTGAGCAAGTTTTGGAGCAAAGAGGCATTCCTTATGAGGAAGTTATGACCTGGACGACAGATGGTTTTTACCGAGAGACGGCTGAAAAGGTTGCCTATCGCAAGGAAGAAGGCTGCGCTGTTGTGGAAATGGAGTGCTCGGCTCTTGCGGCAGTGGCTCAGCTACGTGGTGTTGTCTGGGGAGAATTGCTCTTTACTGCAGATTCCTTAGCGGATCTGGACAACTACGACAGTCGTGACTGGGGCTCAGAAGCTTTTGATAAGGCACTCGAACTCTGTCTTGCCATTGTGCACCACATGTGAGTGTTCTGACTGTTTTTATGGTAGAATGTAGTTATGTTATTCAAATCTTTTTTGGAAAAAATCAAGACGATACTGGGACGCTTGTCGCCAGCCCGTCGCATCTTTTTAAGTTTTGCCCTAGTAATCTTCTTGGGTTCTCTCCTTTTAAGTCTCCCCTTTGTGCAAGCAGAAACGTCACAAGCGACCTACTTTGACCATCTCTTTACGACCGTGTCCATGGTCTGTGTGACAGGGCTTTTCACTCTGCCAGTGGCTTCGACTTATAATATCTGGGGCCAGTTGATCTGTATGATTTTGATCCAGATTGGTGGTTTGGGGCTCATGACCTTTATCGGAATCTTTTATATCCAAGGCAAGCAAAAGCTCAGCCTTCGTGGTCGTGAGACTATTCAAGAAAGTTTCAGTTATGGAGAAACCCAGTCTCTAAAGGACTTCATCCGCTCAATCTTTCTGACGACTTTTTTGGTGGAAGGGATCGGTGCCTTTCTCTTGAGTTTCCGCTTTATTCCTGAATTTGGCTGGGGGCGAGGGATTCTAACCTCTATCTTTTTGGCTGTTTCAGCTTTCTGCAATGCTGGATTTGATAATTTTGGAAGTACGAGTTTGGTAGCCTTTCAAACGGATCCCTTGATCAATCTAGTGATCGCAGGATTGATTATCACGGGGGGGCTAGGATTTATGGTCTGGTTTGACCTAGCGACCCAGTTTGGGAAAAAGAAAAAACGCCGTCTGCGTTTCCATACCAAGTTGGTTCTCTTTTTAACGGCGGGAATTCTGCTCTTTGGAACCGTATCGACTTTGTTCATTGAGTGGAACAATCCTGGAACGATTGGAAATCTCAGCGCTCCAGAGAAATTGCTGGTTAGTTTCTTTCAGACCGTCAGCATGAGAACGGCAGGTTTTGCTTCCATTGACTACACCCAGGCTCGACCAGTTACCTTGTTCATCTATATCCTACAGATGTTTCTAGGAGGGGCGCCTGGAGGGACAGCAGGGGGGCTCAAGATTACGACCTTCTTTGTCTTGTTGGTCTTCGCTCGTAGCGAACTATTGGGCTTGCCTCATGCCAATGTGGCTCGGAGGACTATTGAACCCCGAACCGTGCAAAAATCTTTCAGTGTCTTTATTATCTTCTTGCTAACATTCTTGCTGGGCTTGATTCTGCTAGGGGTAACCGCAGAAGGAAATCCGCGCTTTATCTACCTCATGTTTGAGACCATTTCAGCCCTTGCGACAGTTGGGGTGACGGCAAATTTAACACCAGAGCTAGGCAAGATAGCCCTCAGTATCGTTATGTTGTTGATGTTTATCGGCCGTATTGGTCCCTTGACACTACTGGTCAGTGTAGCGGAATACCAGCCAGACAAGAAAGATACGATTCACTATATGAAAGCAGATATCACTATTGGATAAGAAAGGAAGAACGATGTCAGATCGGACAATTGGAATTTTAGGCTTGGGAATTTTTGGGAGCAGTGTTTTGGCTGCTCTAGCCAAGCATGACATGAATATCATTGCTATTGATGACCACGAGGAACGCATTAATCAATTTGAACCTGTGCTGGCGCGTGGGGTAGTTGGAGATATCACGGATGAAGAACTCCTTCTATCAGCGGGGATTGACACCTGTGATACCGTAGTTGTCGCAACGGGTGAAAATCTAGAATCCAGTGTTCTCGCGGTCATGCACTGCAAGAGTCTAGGGGTGCCGACCGTTATTGCCAAGGTCAAAAGTCATACAGCTAAAAAGGTGTTAGAAAAAATTGGCGCGGACGCAGTCATCTCACCAGAGTTTGAAATGGGGCGCTCATTGGCACAGACCATCCTCTTTCATAACAGTGTAGACGTCTTTCAGCTGGACAAGAATGTATCGATTGTCGAGATGAAAATCCCCCAATCATGGGTAGATAAAAGCCTCAGTCAGTTGGATTTGCGTGGGCGATACAACCTCAACGTACTTGGCTTTCGTGCCTACGAAAATGCTCCTCTGGATGTCCAATTCGGACCCAATGACCTCTTGCAGGCAGATGCCTACATCATGGCCGTCATTAATAACCAACATCTGGACACCCTAGCTGAACTGAGTGAGTAGGAGAGGAAGGGTACTCTCTTTCCAAATAATTAACGAGTCAATATAAGTATTTTATAAGAGGGATTTAAGAAAAATTTTAACTTTTTCTTAATCCTTTTTAATTTTAGGAGATTATACTAGAGTCATCAAAAAAAGAAAACTCTAAGGAGAATCCTATGAAATTCAATCCAAATCAGAGATATACTCGTTGGTCTATTCGCCGTCTCAGTGTCGGTGTTGCTTCAGTTGTTGTGGCTAGTGGCTTCTTTGTCCTAGTTGGTCAACCAAGTTCTGCACGCGCTGATGTCGTCAATCCGACTCCTGCCCAAGTCGTGCCAGACGCTGCTTCGGTGAGTGAAAAAAGCGACTTACCAGCAGAGGTTCTCAAAAAAGCAGTCGATGTAGCTCTTCCTTCAGAACAAGCAGACTCAGCACCTAAAGCAAGCTTGGATACTACAAGCTCTTCAGAAAAAGCGGATGCAACTGCTAAAGAGCCTGCAGTAGCGCCAAAAGAAGAAGTACAAGCACAACCTGACTCTAAGAAACAAACAGAAGATGCAGTTAAACCTGTGGAAAGTCCTGCGTCTACAGTTTCTGGACAAGACCGTGAAGCCAGTGAAGCGCAACCAGCGACCACCCCAGCTGAAGTGCAAAAAGGCGTGGCTGACAACACCAAAGATACAGTAGATGTTCCGGCTAGCTACCTTGACAAAGCCAATTTCCCAGGTCCATTTACAGCTGGTGTCAACCAAGTCATTCCATACGAATTCTTCGCTGGTGACGGCATGTTGACTCGTCTTATCTTGAAAGCATCCGACAAGGCTCCATGGTCAGACAACGGAACAGCTAAAAATCCCGCTCTCCCACCGGTAGAGAAATTGGGCAAAGGCCTTTACTTCTACGAAGTAGACTTGGCCGGAACCCAAGGCAAATCTGACAAAGAGTTGCTTGATCTCTTGAAACAAAATGGTACTCAAAGCTATAAAGCTACTATCAAGGTGTACGGTGC
>NZ_AJQY01000024.1:0-18225 GCF_000296875.1 Streptococcus sp. GMD1S
AAAATCCCCATACCAGAACCTATTTCGAGAATGCTAATTTCCTCTTTATGAAGCAACTCTTCTACAACAATTACCAAGAGGAGGGCAATGGCATCTGGTGTAAACTGGTGATTGGCCTGTAAAGGTTCCGTTTGTCCTGCCTTCATCAAGAGAAACTGGTAGGTCTTGAGCCACTCTTCCTTGCGAAGCGCTAAGCGCTTAAGGGCTTGATTGTTCTCCTTGACCTGCTCTAGATTGGTCTCGCCATCTAGATAGATACTATTTTGCTCTACCAAGGCGTCATAAAAGTTGGTCGCCAAATCACTTTGGATGACTTGGACATTCTCTAGTAAATACGTATAAGCTTGTTCAATTTTTTCAAAATCCATATTTCTATCTTATCAAATTTCCCTCCCTTTTTTCCATTCCTATAGAAAAATCACTCCCTTACTAGGCGAGTGATTTTTGGGCTACTGTTAAAAAGAGCTCTGCGTAATTTCCTAGGAAAAGACCTTCGGCACTGTAAAGGATCTGACTGTCAATGCTCGAAAAACCAAACTGGGCTAGCTTGTTTTCCAGTTCAGCTAAATCAAAACCATGATGGTTGGTATCTGTCTTGACAAAATCAGCGATGAGGACCTGTCCATTCTCCCTAAGATGATGGTGAAACATAGCAAGAGTTGCATCTAGATCAGGCATATGATGAAGAACCCTACTGACAACAATTAGGTCAAATTGCTGCTCCAAGGGATTTGCCAGTAAATCCTGCTCCAAGAGTTGAAGATTCCTGATTTCTTGTTCCTCTGCTTTCAAACGGGCTTGCTCCAGCATTTTCTCCGAGATGTCTACAAGGGTAACCGACTTGGCCTGCTTGGCTAGGGGCAAAGCTAACAGACCTGTTCCACCACCAAAATCCAGTATTTCCTTGTCTGATAGAAGAGCAATCTGTTTTTCAACTGCTTTACAAACTAAGTTTGCAAGAAAGATATTTTTGGGCGAATCAAAGGTTTCTGCTTTGTGATTAAAATCATGTTTCATGCTTTTAGTTTAACACAAAGTAGTTGAATTGACTAGGAATTGTCTTTCTTTTCAGGCTTTTCTTCTGATTTTTTCTTCCCTGCTTGATTGCTTGAATCAGTCGCTACCTCTTCCTTTTTATCCGTTTTCTTTTCTTGGATTTTCATCGGAGGAAAGAGAAATTCATAGTTGCCCTTATTCATACGAACACTTGTTGTAAAACCTGTTTTCGTATTTTGATACCTGACTTTTCCTAAGTTAAAGACTCGTTCCCCGCTCTCTTGCTCAGCCTTATCTTTGCTTCGTTTGGCCATGGCAAAAGCGACCAACTTTTCTTTGTTTAGGGTAAAGTCTTTGTGATGGGCGACTTGCCGATTCAAATAAAACTGCAACAAAAGGCTAAAAATGGCTGCCATGGTGACTGCATATAAGAGAACACCTGCCTTAACTTTTTGCTTTTTCCACACGATAGATGAACTCCCTTTCTAGGCCCTTTTGAAATTGGAAACGAAAGCGAACCAATTGATTTTCCTCTGTAATTTGAGCTGATTTGAGCCCATAAACCATAGGTTGGTAGCCCCGTCCGCTGGTATCCGTTTTTCGAAAATCATCCGATTTAGACTTTCCTATAGAGATAGCCTTACCATCCTGTTTCATGTAGAGGCGATTGCCTTCTACCTTTTCAAACTGCGAACGATCTAACTCTGCCTCCAGTTGATCCACAAACAAGAGCCACTCTTTTTGCTCGCTTTGCTGCTGGTAACGAACTTCTGAAATGAGGAGCTGACTCATAGCTTGAAAAAGGAGCAAGCCTCCGCTAATGACGATAAGGGCAATCAGAGATTCTAATAGAGTGAACGCTCTTACCTTACTGCTCTTTAAGATACAGCAACTTCTCTGAACCATGGTAGACCTCCAATCCCTTTTCACTAGCAAACACCTGAATCTCCACTCCATTTATGTTTACCTGATTTTGACCTGTCTGCAGAGCCATCTTAGCTACACGTAAGACTTCTTCCTTTTGCAAGATTTCTGCCTCTTCCTGCCTATTTTTCTGGATTTGTCCCAAAAGAAGGGTCGCAATGCTGGCAAAAACGGCTAGAGCAACTACCGCTTCCAGTAAAATCACTGCCTTAATTTTTTGTTTCCTTAATGCGTTTAATTTTTCCATTTCCTAGATATAATTGATAGCGAATCGCTCCTTTGCTGGTCTGAAATTCAACCTTAGCCAGGGACGAATTGCCCCCAGCTCGGTCAAATATAATGCTTTGTCCTGATGGTGCCTGAATCCCTTTAGGAACGGTCAAGTTTTGACTGCCGTTACTGATCGTCTGTCCATCTAAGTTCAGACTGGTCTTTTGCTGACTGGCTACACTGCGTTTTTGCGTTTCCCGATAGAGTTCTTCAAACTCCATAAAGAAAATCTGCTCCTCTACCGCTGCAAAACTGGACTGGACAGAGCCAGACAAGCCTAAACCAAGGATACTCACAAGTCCCAAAACTAAGAGACTTTCCAGTATAGTAAAGGCCTTAATCTGCAACAGTTTGACTGGTTTTTTGTTTTGCATGGTAGTCTTTATAAGCTTTGGCTTGCTCTGCTGTGATACGACCGTCCGCTTGTAATTTGCTAAGGCTAGCATCTTCATTCTTGTCCAGACTATAGAGCTCTGCCTGGCTTTCTACGACCTTGACAACAGCAGCTTTTCCTTTATCATCTACGGCATCCTTTTGCTTGGTCAAATTGGGCACAAAGAGCAAGAGAAGAACACTGATGATAAGCAAAACCACCAACATTTCTACCAACGTGAAAGCTTTAACCTTGGCTTTTTTTAAATTTGTCATGAGTTTTTTCATTTTAAAAATTTACCTCCATATTTTGATACATGGGCATAAGCATTGCCGCATAAAGTAAAACGATAATCAGGGCCACAAAGATAAAAACCAGTGGCTGTACCAGATTCATGGTACGATTAACTCGGGTAAAAAAGGCTTCCCAAGTTTTTTCAGCATAGATTTCCAACTCACTCCCCAGCTTGGACTTGACTTCCCCATACTCGATGATGAGACTCAACTCCTTTTTAAAGAAAGGATAGGTCGCTATGGTTTGAGAAAATTCGCGGCCATTTTGCAGGGCTTGAGCCAAATCTTGACCGATTTCTTTAAAGAGCTGAGAACCCAGTTCCTGCATGATCTGAAAAATCTGCGTCAGCTCCATCCCCTGTGAAATCATATTGCCCCATTCACGCGCATAATAGGCCGTCAGATAGGTCTGGACAAAGATTCCTAGAAAGGGAACCCGTGCCAACATCGAGAAAACCCGCATCTTGGAACTTCTTTTGTAAAAAGTGAGGGCTAAAAGTAAAGATAGAGAGCAAACCAACACTAGCCCCAGAAAAATTTGTGGCAGATTGCCAATGATTTGGGTGGCGATATTGCTACTGTCCAGTTGGGGGAGCAAATAATTCCTGAGCCCCAACATGATTAGCAGGAGAAATCCCAGCAAAATCAAAGGATAGGTCGCTACTTCAATTAACTTCTTCTTGACCTTGGACAAATTATCCAGATATTCTTCTATCTTCCCCAAACTCAGGTGAAGATTCCCATGTACTTCAGCTAGAGATAATTGGGTCACAATAGCACTTGAAAACCCCAAGCTGTCCATCATCTCTGAAAAGGATTTCCCCTGAGACAAGCCTTGGTGCATCCGGGCCACATAGTCCTTTTCCAGCAGGGCACTTCTGCCCAAAAAAGAAATAATTTCCACCAAATGAAAGCCACTGGAAAAGAGGTTGTTAAACAGGGTGATGATTTTCTTCTGCTTAGCTGTAGCTAATTTTTTCCGTTTCAGCCTGAAGACTTGTGATATGTCCATCTTTAAGAAGCTGGTCAATCTGCGCATTCCAGCTAGTTGGCTGGTGTTCTTGAAAGTCTTTGTTTGCAAAGTCAACGATTCCTCCTCCCCCGATTAATCTCTGGTAGCAGACTCCTTGCAGAACAACTGCTAATTCTTCCTCCGTCACACCTAACTCCAGAAGGCGTTCATAAACACCTCGGATACTCTTGGCATGAATGGTTGAAAAGACTGTCGCCCCTGTCAAACTGGCTCTGACCACTGCACGCGCCGTCTCGCTATCCCGAATTTCACCGATAATCAAGAGGTCAGGACGATGCCGGAGAGACAGTTTGATGAGATTTTCATAGGTCAAACCAATCGCTTCATTCAACTGCAACTGGAGCATGTCTTCCTGCTTGATCTCGACAGGATCTTCAATGGACATGACCTGTTGCCCCATAAACAGAGACTTGGCTAATTCGTGCATCAGAGTCGTCTTGCCACTTCCGACTGGACCTGCAAAGAGATAGAGTCCCCGTTGCCTGTACTGCTCACCCAGTTCGTTCATATCCTGAAACCAGAAATGCAGGTCCTGCTCCTCATCGTGCAACAAACGAATGACCAAACTCTCATGTCCCCGATAATCTCCCACGGTAGACAAACGCAGAGAAGACACCTTCTCCCCATGCTGATAGTCGCAAGAGCCCAGTTGACTACGTCTCTTCTCTCCTACGTTCATACCCGCCACAAACTTAAAATGACTAATCACAGCAGCTAAAACATCAAACTCATAGGAGTCAACGAGACACCGCTCGTCTCCAATCCGCATGTGAAGCTCGTAGGACTTTTCCTTGGGAATGAAATAGATATCCTGAGCCTTCTTTTCTTTCGCAGTAGCAATAATTTTCTGTGCAATTTCTTGTACCATACCGCCCTCCTTATCTAACTATTCGCAAAAAAATAAAAAAAGCAACTTAAAAAGTTACTTTTTTATCTCCATTTCATGCGGCAAGAACGGTGTTTTTCTTGACCTGTTTGTTTTTCGTAGCCTGGACGTAGCTTTTCATCGGGGATGACTTGCTCATCCTGTAAAAGTGCCAAAGAATGGTACTGCTGCAAATACTCATCGCACTCATCACACCAGCGTTGGTCGGCAGGATCCCAAAAAATAGTCATCAAATCACTCCGACTTTTATAAAGAGGATTCTTCTTTTCCAGCTCAAACCAGCATGATTTATAATATTTTAGAGCATCATAATACTTGTCAAAAGATTGACTCATGATGACATCTTCTTCCCAACCTTCTATGAACCACCACGGTTCAAAATCCCCATACATTTCTATAACACGATACATTCTTACTACTTCCTTTGTATCGTATATTATATCTAATTTTTTATTACAAGAAAAGGATTTTGCTTGTTTCCCCCATTAGCAATTTCTTTAATCCTATTATTTTCATCTGATAATAAAAATAGGAGTCCTTTATTGACCCCTATTTTTATCATCTTAGGCTTGATAACGTTTCACACCATCTAGGTAGGTTGCTACCAATTCCAAATCTTTATCCAGTACGATAAAGTCGGCATCATAACCTTCACGGATTTGACCACAGACATCATCGATGTGAACAGATTTTGCTGGGTTGAGGCTGGCCATCATGACTGCTTCATGCGGATTCGCAATGCCCCATTCGACCACATTCTTCAAACCATCTTTGAGTTTAAGGATAGAACCTGCCAAATTGCCTGTAGATTTGAGGCGAGCAGTTCCATTAGCAACTACTACTGGGAATTCTCCCAACATGTAGTCGCCATCTTCCAAGCCACCAGCTGTCATACAGTCTGTGATAAGGGCGATATTTTCAGTTCCCTTTTGTTTGAGCAAGATATCACAGGCCTTTGGATCCACATGGTGACCGTCACAGATCAACTCTGCATAGGTATGTGGCAACTCATACATGGCTCCCACCATACCGAGCTCACGGTGAGTCAACCCACGCATTCCATTGTAGGCATGTACCCAAACGCTTGCTCCAGCATCCACTGCTTTTTTAGCTTCATCAAAAGTCGCATTTGAGTGTCCAAGAGCAACAGTCACTCCTTCACCCGTAATTGTACGAACAAAGTCTTCTACACCTTCACGTTCTGGCGCAAGGGCAATTTTATTGAGCAGGCCATTAGCTGCTTTTTGCCAAGCACGAAACTCATCCATACGAGGATCTTTCATGTAAGCAGGGTTTTGAGCTCCCTTGTATTTCTCTGTGAAATAAGGCCCTTCAAAATAGATTCCACGAATCTTGGCTCCACTTGCTTCCTGGTAACGAGCACCGATATTTTCAGTTACCGCAAGCAACTGCTCGTAAGAAGAAGTCAACGTCGTTGGCAAGAAGCTAGTAACACCTGTGCTAAGCAATCCTTCACTCATAGTATGAAGGGTTCCTTCGATGTTATTATCCATGACATCGACACCACCAAATCCATGAATATGGGTATCCACAAGTCCTGGGGCAATGCTATAACCGGTATAGTCAATCACCTCAGCTCCTTCAGGAATCTGTTCTACATGTTTACCAAACTTGCCATCCACAAGTTCCAAGTAACCGCCACGACGAACTCCGTGTGGGTAGAAAAACTGATCCGCTTTAATATAATTAGGCATAATGATAACCTCCTTGATAGATTGATTCTAGAATTTATTATGTCAATTACATTATAAACCTTTCTTTTTCATTTGTAAATGGTATAGACCTATTTTTCGTGGATATTTTAAAAGAGCTGGATTTCTCCAACTCTTTGATCTTATTTTGATTTTACAGGCAGTTCTTGAGCAGCCTTAACAGCAGCTGCAATCGTCTCTGCGTAAAGTTTAGCACCTTCTTCAATCATGTTGCTATCATTCCCAAAGTGGACTTGGTCGGTTCCAGCCCAGATTTCAGGGTGTTCCTTAGCAACCTTATTCCAGTCAGCGATGCTCACGTAAGGATTCTTTTCAGCTAATTCCCGCGCATAAGCCGCATACTGCTCCACTGATGTGTAAGTGTCCTTACTCTTATCTCCCTCATAAGGTGTCACCAGTATCAGATGGTGTCCTTTCGGTAGATTGTTCACGATGCTGTCCAAGTCATTCTTATAGCCTTCAGGATTATTGACTCCCGTTGCAATGACAACAGTTTTTAGCAGCGCCTTGTTCTGACTGTTATTGAGCATAATGTCATTGGCTTGCTTGGTCGTTCGACTAACCTGAGCATTGATATTTGCTTCAGGAAGTGCCTCTTGTAAGGCTGTATTGGCACGCAAGGCTACCGAATCTCCTATCAGGCTTGTTCCCTCAGAAATTCCTAGACGACTCAGTTCAGCTTGTTCAGCAAGAGTCTTTGTTTGTCCTATATTGGTCTGGGCTTGTTTGAAACCATTGACCATCAAGTCTGTCTCAAAAGCTCCAACTTGAGGAGCCACAGCTATGATAATCAAGCTAATCAAGGTAAGAATGCCAGCACCAGTAGCACTAATTGGTTTAATATGGGGCAATCGACTAATCTTCCGTATTAAAGGATTGGATTTACCGGCAATCAATGGCTCAATAATATAGAAGGATAGGATAGCAAAGAAATAAGAAAAGATAATTGTCAGAATAACAGCAGGCAGATTACTCATCAACTGAGAAAAGATAATATAAAAAGGCCAGTGGAAGAGATAAACCGCGTAGCTGGTATCCGCTAAAAATGTAATGATCCGAGGTTCTTGTATCTCAGGCGTTTTCTCATGCAAGACACGCGCAGCAAAAATCATGGTCACTGCCGCTAAACTTGCTAGCAAGAAGCCAAATAAGTACGCAAACAGGTAGGTGAACTTGACAAAGAAGGTCAAGAGCACTAACACCAAAAGCCCAGCAGCAAATACCAGTAGATTCTGACGAATATCCCATGTCCGGTCAAACTGCTTGACTAAATCGCTCGTCTGACGAACCCCCACAACCGTCGCCAAAATGCTTCCTAAAAAGAAGGGATAGACATGGGTCAAACTTGAAAAGTAGACAGATGAATAGGAACTCGCCATTAGACTACCAATAAACATGGAGAAAAAGCTAATGATAAAAGCTCCAGCAGAAAGGAGAAAGACCATCCCTCTCAATTGACTACTAGATTTTGAACGTTTCGATAAAAACCAAACCGCTAAGCCCCAAAGGATATAGTAGTGAACCTCAACAGCTAGGCTCCAGTTGTGAACAAAGAGATGCGGAATGAACTGGGATTCATAACTACCCCCTGTTAACATTTCGTAGAAGTTGGTCATAAAACCGAGAACTCCAGCTATCTGGCCACCAATTCCAGCAACATAGTCTTGACGAACCAAGAAAGTAAAAGGCATGGTCACCAAAACCATCAGCACCACAGGTGGCACGATGCGGTAAAACCGTCTCTTAAAAAAGCCCAGCAAATCAATCTGGCGTGCCTTCCCAAATTCTTCTAAAAGGAGGGAGGTGATCAAAAATCCTGAAAAAGTGAAAAAGACATCTACCCCAAAGAATCCTCCAGGAAAGATCGTTTGAAAGAAGTGGTACAAAAGCACCAAAAGTAAACCTGTAATCCTAATCAAGGAAAACCATTTAATACGCATACGAGTCTATTCTCCATTAAATTAGGAAGCAAAACACCACCTAATTTCCATTCCATTATACTCCCTATTCTATCAAAAAAATAGGAAAAATCCTAAGAGAAAACTTAGGATTTTGGCATTCTATTTTTACACTTTAGAAATTGCGCCCTGACTTGTTGTAGCCATATTTTTCTACAAAATACTCACGAAATTCCAAGAGATTGTCATCCATGATGGCTTGGCGGTCCTGCTTCATCAGATTGAGTAAGAAGTAGAGATTGTGGTAACTAGTCAAGCGGATACCAAAGGTTTCGTCAGCCTTGAGTAGGTGGCGAAGATAAGCGCGTGTATAGTTCTTACATGTGTAGCAATCGCACTCAGGATCCAGTGGCGTAAAGTCTTCAGCGAATTGGGCATTTTTGACAACCAAACGACCTTGACTGGTCATACAAGTTCCGTTACGAGCGATACGAGTCGGTAAGACACAGTCAAACATATCCACGCCACGAATAACTCCATCAATCAAGCTATCTGGCGCTCCGACACCCATCAAATAGCGAGGTTTGTTTTCAGGTAGCAGTTGAGTTGTGAAATCCAAGACGGCATTCATCTCTTCATGCGTTTCTCCTACTGCCAAACCACCGATAGAGTAGCCAGGGAAGTCCATGCTAACAAGGTCGTGAGCTGACTGACGGCGAAGGTCTTCAAATCCTGCCCCCTGCACAATTCCAAACAAACCTTGGTCATGCGGACGACGGTGAGCCTTCAACCCGCGCTCAGCCCAACGGCTGGTACGTTCGATTGATTTCTTAACGTAATCATAGGGTTGGTAAAACTGAGGACATTCGTCAAAGGACATCATGATGTCTGAGCCCAGATTGTTCTGGATAGAGATGGCCTTTTCTGGCGATAGGAACATCTTGGAACCATTGAGATGGTTTTTAAAGGTTACTCCTTCTTCTGTGATATTTCGACTATCCGCTAGAGAATAAACCTGAAAACCACCACTATCCGTCAAGATGGGCTGATCCCAGTTCATGAACTTGTGGAGACCGCCTGCGCGTGCGATGAGTTCGTCTCCTGGACGGAGCCACAAGTGATAGGTGTTTGACAGGATAATCCCTGAACCCATCTCCTTCAACTCCTCTGGTGATTGAGTCTTGACCGTGGCTTGGGTCCCAACTGGCATAAACATAGGTGTCGGGAAGGTACCGTGCGGAGTGATGATTTCTCCCAGACGAGCTCCTGTGTGTTTCTCTTTCTTAATCAAACGGTATTTGATTGGTGAATCTGACATTTTTTACCTCCGAAGCTGGGAAAAACAGTCCCAGTTCATACTTTGCGCCCAAAGGCATACTGTATGATTTTATCAAAAAAAGCTGGAACTGTCACGAACTATGGTATAATGAGAGAATGAAATACCCAAAAATTGATTTAAAAACTATTCGTCTGCAGGCTAGGCAATTTCAGGCTGAAAATCCCCGCCTCTTTCTGGTCTATCTCTTACCTAGCATACTGGTTATCTTGTCAGGCTTTCTCAACCCCTTGGCTCGTCTCCAAGAAAGTGTTTTAGAGCAATCCTTTTTCAGCATGCTGGCACAAGTTCTCCAAGCCTATCTCTTCCCGCTAGTAGTTTCTTTTATGAGCACGATTTTTCTAGTAGGTGCTGCCTTTGCGACACTCCGACTCCTCAAGGATCCTGATACGGAACTCTCAGTAAAATCAAGCCTGGCCCTCTTTGCTGAAGAGCGCTTCTCGCAAACCTTCCTAACTCTGCTCCTCAAACGTTTCTACCTCTTTTTATGGAGCATTCCAAACTTAGTAGGCATTTATTTCCTCTTTTATAGCAATCTCTTGGCTAGAAGATTTGTTGCCCTACATCCTGAGTTTCCAAAACTAGACCTCTCATCTATTGAAAACGAGCAATTCCTTATGACCTTTGGGCTCTACTTTTTTGCGAGCCTCATCTTGATGATTGTAGGAAATGCCCTCTATATCCCGCAACATTACGCCTACTCGCAGGTAGAATTCCTCCTCTGCGACACTCTAGATTTAGGGCAGGCTAAACCCAGTCAAATCCTGAAAACCAGTCGTTTCTTGGTGAAAGGTTACAAATTTCAACGCTTTGTCCTCGATTTACAACTACTTCCTTGGTACTTCCTCAATTGGATTACTTTTGGAATTGCTAGTTTTTCAATCCTTCCCTATATCCAGAGCAGCCAAATCATTTTCTATCGAACTTTGCTCGCTCTCAAACGCCGAAAAGTATAAACTTTCTACTATTATCTCAAAAAAATCAGCACTTTCTAAAGAAGGTGCTGATTTCAGTTATTTTTAAAATATAATGGAAAAACTCCTGTAACAGGACTAAGTTGCTTATTCACAATAAAGAAATAATCACATGCTGTCCATTTACCCTACCAAGGTCACATTTTCTATATTTCCTTCAATATCTGCCCTGACTTCTACCGCATGCCCAGCAAAAATATCCTCTTTATCTCCATAATAAAGAGTCAAATCCCCCGCTTCACTGATAGACAGTTCCCCCAGATACAAGGAATTATAAAAATAGTCCTCTGTTAATACTTCGGCATCTCCGTCTGAAGCTAGCCAGTCCTCTGCTGTTTCCCACATCTCTTTTACTATAACGTCTCGGATTTCAGAGTCTCTTCGGTCAATATCCCTGACAAATGTTTTCAAGTAGCCAAATGATTTTGGTGGTAAGCTGGCATCTTCATTTGCATCCAACATCACGCTAACCCTGCTTCCCGCAAGATCCATACTTCCCTCAAACCATGAATAAGCTCTATTTAAAGTGAATTCGCCTATAGAATCTTTGATGACGACTGGTTTAACATATTCTGCAATCAGAGCTTCTAATCTACTATCCGACTGCCCATCTTCAATGTATTCCAGCAGACGATAACAGTTATTCGCTACTGCTGCCATATAAGGTTCTAATTGCCTTTGTGGTCTTTTCTGACATTTGATGTGATGAATCTGATAGGGCTCGAAACTATAGCTATAGAGCAAGCCCTTTTCTTCATATTCCTCTGGACTCACCAACCACTCCAAACGTCCCTCTATTTCCGAGAACTCCTTTGTCCCCACATTCACACTTGCTACAAAATGAACCGAAGGCAACTTCCATCCATTCTTTAAAACAGTCGCACCTCCCACATTTTGCAAAGTGATAATCAAGAGTTCAACGACTTCACCACAAAATTCTTTTTCAAAGTCATCAATGGTTTTCTCAAATGTTTTTTTCAAACTATTCATCATAGTGTTCTCACCTTCTACTAAAATAAAAATACTTGATTTTCAGTCAACTTCAGTTTGATTATAGCATAACTTTGAAAACATTTTGACTTAGAACAACAAAAAGAAGCCTCAACCTTATGAGTTTTCAGCTTCTTTTTCTATTAGTTCATTGATACGTGAACGTGATCATAGTGGTTTTCGGTTACGCTACCACGGTCTGGCATTGGATTCCACGTGTAGGCTGGTCCATATTTACTATCATATGGAGCGTAGAAACGTTGTTTCCAGATGATATAGTTGATACCACGGCTAGCCATATTTTTGACTGCATATTCTGCAATTTGATCTCCGAGTGCTGAACTCACTGGAACCATAAAGTCGATGGCCAAACCTTTACCATGGTCCCCACTGTCACCAGGACGGTAGCCACTAAAGGATGTAATCCCAAACAAGTTGGCTACTTCTTCTTTAAAGGCTGCTGTTTGTGGTTGAAGACCAGCATTCTCAGACTTAGCTACAGCAAGTCCTGCATAGTCAGGAGCCGCTGGAGCAGCATACGTTCTTGAAGGAGTTTGGCTTTGCTCTGCTTGATAAGTCGAAGTTGCAGTGTCAGAAGTTGCTGTTGATGCTGCTTCTTCTGTTGCACTTGTTCCTGTTGTATCAGCAGGTGTTTCAGTTGCTGGAGCAGCTGCTACTGGTGCTTCTGCTGGAGTTGTTGCTGCCGTTTCTTCAGTAGCTGGAGTCGCTGCTTGAGGAGCTTCTTCTTCAACTGGACTAGTTGTTTCTGCTGCTACAGGTGTTTCTGTAGATGGTGTCTCTTCAGCAACTGTCGCTGTCTCAGAAACTTCTGAATTTGGCGCTACTTCTGTTGGTTTTTCAGTCTCTGTTACAGTTGGAGCATCCTCAATTGGTTGAGAAAGATCTTCTACTTGAACTGTTTGTTCATCAACTGTCACTTGATTCGTCGTCAAATCAGCTGTCGCAGTCGTCACTTCTTCACTAGAATCCGCTTGAGGAGTTTGGATTTCAACTTCCGTCACCTCTTCTTCCTCATTGACAGTTGTAGTGAGGACAGTATCTGGGAAAATCAAGTCCATATTAGTGATTTTGTTCAAATTAGCAAGAACGGTTACATCTACTCCCAAAGCTTCTGCAATCGTGCTCAGGGTATCACCATACTGAACTGTATAGCTGTTTTTGTTCTCGTTTTTCGTCACATCATTTTGGATTTGCTCAACGCTACGTGCTGTCCAAGAGATTTCTTGAGCTTTAGCTCCTAATGCGGGAGCAAGAGACAGGGCTACTGTTGAGGCTAAAATAATTCTTTTCTTCATTCGTTCATATTCCTTTCAAATGAGTACCTGTCTATCATAACACAAAAAAAACAGAAAAAAAGCCCTCTCGGGCCTATTTAACAGAACTGTCTATTCCTTGTAACAAACTAGATCAGTTGAAATAGTTTGTTAGCCTTCTGTCATAAAACTGACACAATCTTTTTATTGCTCATCCTCAAAAATGTAGGGAATATCTGCCAATGCTTGAATCCTCTGATTCCCTTCATAAGTTGACTCTAAAAAGTTAATGCTTTGAATACCGCTATTCTGGGCAAATTTCACATCCAAAGTCCGGTCCCCTAGATAATAGGTAGTCCTAGGATCCAACTCATATTTGTCTAGCAGATATGTCGCCGCTTCTGGACTGGGCTTGCGTGCAAAACCACTCTGATTAGTTAAAATTTCTGTGAAATAACATTCCAAACCCAAGTCTCTTAGAATGGTAAAGGCATTGTCTCCTTTATGGGTATAAACAAACTGCATAATCCCTGCTTCATCTGCCCAAGCCAACACTTCACGCGCACCTGGCATCAAAACTATCTGGGCATTCTTCTCAGCCAAACTCTGGGCACGCACCTGATTGAGCACTTCCACATCCAGTTTTCGCTCTTCTGCCACCTGCTCCAGTAAATCTTGCACCGAAAACTTGAGGATAAACTCTCTCACTTTCTCCTTGTCATAAGGAATAGAAAACTGACCAAAGGTTTCCTCAATCCCTGACAAAATCGCTTCGTAAGAGTCCAATAAGGTTCCATCTAAATCCCAAATAAAAGCTGTTTTTTTCATTTCCTATCCTTTCAAGCTCATATAACTTTGGTAACGGTAGCGTAGAAATAACCATCGAAAACCATTGTCCAATAACGTTCCAGCCCAAATACCAGGCAACCCCCAACCAAGAACAATACCCATAAGATAGGCTGTCCCTATACGGATACACCACATCCCAATACTTGTCGCATAAAAGGGGAGGCGAGCATTTCCCAATCCCTGCCAAACTGCCGTATATATAACTGTCCCTGTCGCCATGGGGGTTCCTAGTAGAGAGAACAGTGCCACCAAAACGCTCGCTTCAACCGCTACAGGATCGGTCGTATAGAGATGAGTCAATGGTGTCCCCAAGGCATAGATACTGAGAGTTAAGGGCAACATGAGAAGCAGGGAAAGCCAAAAGGTTTGCTTGCTCAAATCATCTACTCTTTCCCAGTTATCCTCTCCAACTGCTCGAGCTACCTGCATGACTGTTGCCGTAGCGACGCCAAAGGCAGGCATATAGTTAAACTGGGTCAAGACTTCTCCGACTGCATTTCCAGCTACTGCCTCCGTTCCAAAAGATACAACTAAGGCAATGATGACGACATCTCCAGCTCGCATCATGAGACGTTCTCCTGCCGCTGGCAAAGCCAAAGTCAATAGTTCCTTATCTAAACCAAAAGTCGGTTTCTCAAAAGGCAGCTTTAATTGTGACCACAAAATCACAAGACCGACTAAGCGAGACAAGATAGTCCCCCAAGCAACACCCGCTATGCCCATATCAAGGACAAAAATAGCTAGACTTGAAAAAATAATATTCAAGGCATTGGATAAAAGACTAACATAGAGAGGCAGACGCGGATTATGCGTTGCACGAATCAAGGCACCTAGACTCGTCATCAAGCCCAAGAGAACAATCGATCCGCCTACCAAAGATAGGTAGAGTCCACCACTCTCGGCCACATCCTGCTCAGTGCCCAAGAGTCCTATCATCTCTTGCCCAGCAAAGAGCGATAAGGCGCCTAAAAGTGCACTCAGCAATAGGGTTATCTTGAGAGCCTCTGTCACGTGATAAGCCAACTTGGACTGATCTTTCTGCCCCAAACTTTTTGAAATAACACTGGAAATAGCAGCTCCCAGAGCGATAAAAATCGCCTGGTAAATCGTGATAATATTGCCAGCCACTGAAACACCTGAAATAGCGATCAAGCCCAAGTGGGCGACCAAGTAGCTGTCCACCATTCCCATGAGCATCTGCAAAAAGTTTTCACCCATAGCTGGCAATGCAATATTAAGAATGTCTTTATTTTTCTTAAACAATCTCTCCTCCTGATGAAAAGAAACTCAGTTGGTTTCCCAACCGAGTTTACGCCCTCTGTCTTAAAGTCCTAGATAAGCCTCCACCGCTGCTTGCATGTCAGCAGCTGCCACTGTTGTTTTATGACGAACCGGAGCTGTTTCAAGGCCATCAACCGCTGGTGGCACTGCCACTCCTGAAATGTCATGCAATTGAGCCAAGGCTTCAAAGTCTGTCAGGCCTGCTTTTCCTGTTACCGCTTCTACTGCAACCACTGGGAACTTGTAAGGACTAGCTGTTGAAGCAATCACTGTCTTAGTCGCATCGCCAGTAGCCGCTTGGTATTTTCTATAAACAGCTGAGGCAACCGCCGTATGTGGATCCTCAATATAGGCATCTGTTTGATAAACACGTTTAATTTCTGCTGCTGTTTCTTCCTCAGTCGCATATTCAGCTGCAAAGAGTTCCAAAATCGCTGCATCAAAGTCTATCAATTCATATTGTCCTTGTGTACTCAAGGCATTCATGAGTTCAGCAGTCTTAACCGCATCATTCCCCAAAAGATGGAAAATCAAACGCTCCAAGTTTGAAGATACCAAGATATCCATAGATGGGCTAGTTGTTACCTTAAACTCACGTTTCTTATCGTAAACACGTGTCTTGAAGAAGTCTGTCAAAACATTGTTGTCATTTGAAGCACAGATTAATTTGCCAACTGGAAGACCGATTTGTTTAGCATAAAAGGCAGCCAAAATATTTCCAAAGTTTCCTGTTGGTACTGTGAAGTTGACCTTATCACCAGCTACAATCTCACCAGACTTGACCAACTGAGCATAAGCATAAACATAGTAGACAATCTGTGGCACCAAACGACCAATGTTCATAGAGTTAGCTGATGAAAATTGCAACTTGTTCGCTGCCAATTTTTCACGAAGAGCTACATCGTTGAACATGTGCTTCACATTTGTTTGCGCATCATCAAAGTTTCCATCAATAGCGATAACATGAGTATTGTCGCCAGTCTGAGTAGTCATTTGCAACTCTTGCACCTTGCTGACACCATCCTTTGGATAAAAGACGATAATCTCAGTTCCAGGCACATCGGCAAACCCTGCCATAGCAGCTTTCCCAGTATCACCAGATGTCGCTGTCAAAATGACAATCTTGTTCTCCAAACCATGCTTTTTAGCGGCTGTCGTCATAAAGTACGGCAAGATAGACAAGGCCATATCTTTAAAGGCAATCGTTGAACCATGGAACAATTCCAAGTTGTATTGCCCATCCAGTTTCACCAATGGCGCAATAGCTGGAGTATCAAACTTGCTATCGTAGGCATTGTTGATACAGTAGTCCAACTCCTCAGCCGTAAAGTCATCTAAAAATGCTGATAAAACTAATTTAGCCACTTCTTGGTAAGAAGCATCCTTTAATGTGTCAAAGTCCAAATCAACCTTTGGATAAGAAAGCGGTGTAAACAAACCACCATCCGTCGCCAATCCTTGCAAAATAGCTTGGCTGGCAGTTACTGTATTATTGGCATCACGCGTTGATTGATAAACTAATGTCATGAATCTCTATCCTTTATCTATAGTCTCTTCCATTATATCACGATTTTTCAGAAAATTCTCCCTTTATAAGAGAAATTATAATCCCAATTCTTTCTTCAAAGGCTCTAAATAAACCATTTCTTGCTTATCTCTTTTCTCCAGTCCTTCCTCAGCTAGGGTGAGTAAATCTTTAGAAAACTCGAGAACCGCAGCTTCTTCTTCATCTGTGAGTTGTTTTTTAGAAAATTGTCGTCTTAAAAGCTTATAATCACGACCAGCTGTGGTAAAAAATGGAGCAGTTCGCAAGTAAGCTTCAAGCTTGTCTAAATGAACCAACAAGCCCAAGTGAAAAGCAGCAGAAGCAAAGGTCCTATCAAGCGGCTGAGTACACACACTACGAAACTCAACTGTTCCTCGAGTCGTTAAGTCTTGGTACTGGTAACTACGATGAGTTTGGAAATCTTCCTCCTGAGGGTGAATTAACACCTCATCCCCATTAAGGGTAAATGCTTGGATTTCAGGTGTAGCCAAATAGTCCCTAGCCTGAATCGGATAAAAATAATAGGTCTGCCCATCACGCTCCGCAGTAAAAATCGCAGAATGATTTAGATAGTCAAAAAAATCATCCTCATCTTTAAATAATCTAGTATTGACACCTACATTCTCTGGATAGATACCATGCATGGATTCTTCCCAAAAAATATCTCTCGAAATTTTGGTATCCCAATCTGCACCTGAAAACTCAGAATTGGCAAATAAAAAGGCTTTAGCTGCTTCAATTTGTGTAAAAGCATTAATAACACGCAGGTAGTTGGACCTTGAAACGTCTAGTTGAACCTGACTTCCACAGATAAAGGCACCATACTCAGGAAAATCATGTAAACCTCTACTAGTCTTACTTCTACTTAAGTTCAAGTAAGCCATCAACATCTGATAGCGGGGATAAGCCACTGAACAATTCTCATTTTTATCCCAGTTGGGATGAATGCCGCAGCCAACAATAGCATGATTAGCTTCACCCAATTTATTCTGAATCGTAGCCATATAGAAGTTAAGGCGTTCTTCTACCTCTTGGATAGATTCGGCCTTTCCGAATGCAAACTCAATCGTCGTATAAGCAACCTCAAACAAGATCGTATCTTGGCTGACTGGATCAAGCAACTGAATTGGATTCCCAAAATCATCCACTTTTTCGATAGTAAAACCCAGTACTGATGGTAAATACCGAAAGAGATCTTTAACAACTTCACCATCTGTAGCTTTACCCTCTAAATTTACAATAGGAAATTCTAACTCAATCCCAATAAATAAATCTGGATTCTCTTTTATATTTTTTAAGTAACGTTTCTTTAGTAATTCAACAGACCGAGACATTAACCACCAAACTCTTTCATAATCAAAATAAATTGTGAATAAGTAATATTATACCAAAAATACACTAAAAATGATTAGAATAAGAAGAAAAAGATCATTCATCAGTTATCTGTACTTAAAGAAAAAATATCAAAATCTTCACCAAAATAAAAAACAAGGTCCGAAAACCTTGTCTTTATTACTATACCGGCGGCCGGGGTCGAACCGGCACGTCCTTGCGGACACTGGATTTTGA
>NZ_AJQY01000025.1:0-15511 GCF_000296875.1 Streptococcus sp. GMD1S
ATACAGGCATCTACGCTCAAGTGATTGATGACGTAGCGGGTGTAACGCTCGCAAGTGCTTCAACTCTTGACAAAGAAGTTTCAAAAGGAACTAAAACTGAACAAGCCGTTGCTGTCGGTAAACTCGTTGCAGAACGTGCAAACGCTAAAGGTATTTCAGAAGTGGTGTTCGACCGCGGTGGATATCTATATCACGGACGTGTGAAAGCTTTGGCTGATGCAGCTCGTGAAAACGGATTGAAATTCTAATAGGAGGACACTAGAAAATGGCATTTAAAGACAATGCAGTTGAATTAGAAGAACGCGTAGTTGCTGTCAACCGTGTTACGAAAGTTGTTAAAGGTGGACGTCGTCTTCGTTTCGCAGCTCTTGTTGTTGTTGGTGACCACAACGGTCGCGTAGGATTTGGTACTGGTAAAGCTCAAGAAGTTCCAGAAGCAATCCGCAAAGCAGTAGAAGATGCTAAGAAAAACTTGATTGAGGTTCCTATGGTTGGAACAACAATCCCACACGAAGTTCTTTCAGAATTCGGTGGAGCTAAAGTATTGTTGAAACCTGCTGTAGAAGGTTCTGGAGTTGCCGCTGGTGGTGCAGTTCGTGCCGTTGTGGAATTGGCAGGTGTGGCAGATATTACATCTAAATCACTTGGCTCTAACACTCCAATCAACATTGTTCGCGCAACTGTTGAAGGTTTGAAACAATTGAAACGCGCTGAAGAAGTTGCTGCCCTTCGTGGTATCTCAGTTTCTGATTTGGCATAAGAAAGGGGATAAAATGGCTCAAATTAAAATTACTTTGACTAAGTCTCCAATCGGACGCATTCCATCACAACGTAAAACTGTTGTAGCACTTGGACTTGGCAAATTGAACAGCTCTGTTATCAAAGAAGACAACGCTGCTATCCGTGGTATGATCACTGCAGTATCTCACTTGGTAACTGTTGAAGAAGTAAACTAATGAATTTTTAGGGGATGTGGCAATACTCATCCCCTAAAACTAGGTATAGTCATCTAAGATGACCATGTATAGGCGAGTTGATAAGGGAGACAACCTTTTCTCTCTTATCGGCGCTAGCATTTTACAAAAGAGGAGAAAATAATAATGAAACTTCATGAATTGAAACCTGCAGAAGGTTCTCGTAAAGTACGTAACCGTGTTGGTCGTGGTACTTCATCAGGTAACGGTAAAACATCTGGTCGCGGTCAAAAAGGTCAAAAAGCTCGTAGCGGTGGCGGAGTTCGCCTTGGTTTTGAAGGTGGACAAACTCCATTGTTCCGTCGTCTTCCAAAACGTGGATTCACTAACATCAACGCTAAAGAATACGCAATTGTAAACCTTGACCAATTGAACGTCTTTGAAGACGGTGCAGAAGTAACTCCAGTTGTGCTTATCGAAGCAGGAATTGTGAAAGCTGAAAAATCAGGAGTTAAAATTCTTGGTAACGGTGAGTTGACTAAGAAATTGACTGTGAAAGCAGCTAAATTCTCTAAATCAGCTGAGGAAGCTATCACTGCTAAAGGTGGTTCTGTAGAAGTCATCTAAGAGAGGTGACCCATGTTTTTTAAATTACTAAAAGAAGCGCTCAAGGTTAAACAAGTTCGATCAAAAATTCTTTTTACGATTTTTATCATTCTTGTTTTTCGTATTGGGACAAGTATTACTGTTCCAGGTGTGAATGCAAAAAGTTTAGAAGCTCTCAGCGGTTTATCTTTCTTGAACATGCTTAGTCTTGTTTCAGGGAATGCCATGAAGAACTTCTCCGTTTTTGCACTCGGAGTAAGTCCGTATATCACTGCTTCAATCGTTGTTCAATTGCTACAAATGGATATTTTACCGAAGTTTGTAGAATGGGGCAAACAAGGGGAAGTAGGACGGAGAAAACTAAACCAGGCTACTCGTTATATTGCACTTGTACTTGCATTTGTTCAATCTATCGGGATTACAGCAGGATTTAATACTCTATCTGGAGCGAAATTATTAACGACAGCTTTAACTCCACAAGTTTTTGTTACTATTGGTATTATCCTCACAGCAGGTAGTATGATTGTAACTTGGCTCGGGGAACAAATTACAGATAAGGGATACGGAAACGGTGTTTCTATGATCATCTTTGCAGGTATTGTCGCTTCAATCCCTGAGATGATTAAAGGCATCTATGTTGACTACTTCGTCAATATTCCAAGTAGCCGTTTGACTTCATCTATTATCTTTGTCGTTATTTTGATTATCGCTGTCTTGTTGATTGTATACTTTACAACCTATGTTCAACAGGCAGAATATAAAATTCCAATCCAATATACAAAAGTTGCTCAAGGAGCCCCATCAAGCTCATACCTTCCATTGAAGGTAAACCCAGCGGGGGTTATCCCAGTTATCTTTGCAAGTTCCATCACAGCAGCACCTGCAGCCATTCTTCAATTTTTGAGTGCTACAGGTCATGATTGGGCTTGGGTACGTACAGCACAGGAAATGTTATCTACAACATCTCCGACTGGTGTTGCTATGTATGCCTTGCTAATCATTCTCTTTACGTTCTTCTATACATTTGTACAGATCAATCCAGAGAAAGCAGCAGAAAACTTGCAAAAGAGTGGAGCCTACATTCATGGTGTCCGTCCTGGTAAGGGAACTGAAGAATTCATGTCGAAACTTCTTCGTCGCCTTGCGACTGTCGGATCGATCTTCCTAGGTGTGATTTCAATCTTGCCGATTGTGGCAAAAGATGTCTTTGGTCTTTCAGAAGCTGTTGCTTTTGGGGGAACTAGTCTTTTGATCATTATCTCAACTGGTATCGAAGGAATCAAACAGCTAGAAGGTTACCTATTGAAACGTAAGTATGTTGGTTTCATGGATAAAACAGAATAAAAGCAAAATTACTTTTGCTTAGAGAGTGGAGTATGAAGATTTATCTATCAGAGAGATTTTCGTCTCCCCTCTTCTATTTTGTTTTTAAATAGGGGTTGAAAGAGATTTCTGCTTCTATTTAAATACAAAATAAGGAGATCCTATCATGAATCTTTTGATTATGGGCTTACCTGGAGCAGGTAAGGGAACGCAAGCAGCTAAAATTGTGGAGCAATTCCACGTGGCACACATTTCAACTGGAGATATGTTCCGTGCTGCTATGGCAAATCAAACTGAAATGGGTGTACTTGCAAAGTCATACATCGACAAAGGTGAGTTGGTTCCAGATGAAGTTACAAATGGAATCGTTAAAGAACGCCTTTCACAGGACGACATCAAGGAAACAGGTTTCTTGTTGGATGGTTACCCACGTACTATTGAACAAGCCCATGCCTTGGATAAAACATTGGCGGAACTCGGTATCGAACTAGAAGGTGTGATCAATATCGAAGTGAACCCAGATTGTCTCTTGGAACGTTTGAGTGGCCGTATCATCCATCGCGAAACAGGTGAAACCTTCCACAAAGTTTTCAACCCACCAGTTGACTATAAGGAAGAAGATTATTACCAACGTGAAGATGACAAACCGGAGACAGTGAAGCGTCGTTTGGATGTGAATATTGCACAAGGTGAACCAATCATTGCTCACTACCGTGCCAAAGGTTTGGTCCACGATATCGAAGGAAATCAAGATATCAATGATGTGTTCAAAGACATCGAAAAAGTATTGACAAATTTGAAATAAAGCGTTTTTCACACTTGCAAAAAATCGCTACAAATGTTATACTGAGATAGTCTGACTTATAATTGTTGTCTCTGTTTTCAGAGGCATCGAATCGAAATTTATGGAGGTGCTTTTGCGTGGCAAAAGACGATGTGATTGAAGTTGAAGGCAAAGTAGTCGATACAATGCCTAACGCAATGTTTACGGTTGAACTTGAAAATGGACATCAGATTTTAGCAACAGTTTCTGGTAAAATTCGTAAAAACTATATTCGTATTTTAGCGGGAGATCGTGTTACTGTCGAGATGAGTCCATATGACTTGACACGTGGACGTATCACTTACCGCTTTAAATAATCGAAAAACTTGGAGGGATAAGAAATGAAAGTAAGACCATCGGTCAAACCAATTTGCGAATACTGTAAAGTAATTCGTCGTAATGGTCGTGTTATGGTAATTTGCCCAGCAAATCCAAAACACAAACAACGTCAAGGATAAGATAGAAAGGAGAAAACATGGCTCGTATTGCTGGAGTTGACATTCCAAATGACAAACGCGTAGTAATCTCATTGACTTACGTTTATGGTATCGGACTTGCAACATCTAAGAAAATTTTGGCTGCTGCTGGAATCTCAGAAGATGTTCGTGTACGTGACCTTACATCAGATCAAGAAGATGCTATCCGTCGTGAAGTGGATGCAATCAAAGTTGAAGGTGACCTTCGTCGTGAAGTAAACTTGAACATCAAACGTTTGATGGAAATCGGTTCTTACCGTGGTATTCGTCACCGTCGTGGACTTCCTGTCCGTGGACAAAACACTAAAAACAACGCTCGCACTCGTAAAGGTAAAGCTGTTGCGATTGCTGGTAAGAAAAAATAATATAGGAGGTAAAAGTCTTGGCTAAACCAACACGTAAACGTCGTGTGAAAAAGAATATCGAATCTGGTATTGCTCATATTCACGCTACATTTAATAACACTATTGTTATGATTACTGATGTGCATGGTAATGCAATTGCTTGGTCATCAGCTGGTGCTCTTGGTTTCAAAGGTTCTCGTAAATCTACACCATTCGCTGCTCAAATGGCTTCTGAAGCTGCTGCTAAATCTGCACAAGAACACGGTCTTAAATCAGTTGAAGTTACTGTAAAAGGTCCAGGTTCTGGTCGTGAGTCAGCTATTCGTGCGCTTGCTGCCGCTGGTCTTGAAGTAACAGCAATTCGTGATGTGACTCCAGTGCCACACAATGGTGCTCGTCCTCCAAAACGTCGCCGTGTATAATCATCGCATTACACTGCTTTTCGTTTAAGAGGGAGTAACTAAATGATTGAGTTTGAAAAACCAAATATAACAAAAATTGATGAAAATAAAGATTATGGCAAGTTTGTAATCGAACCACTTGAACGTGGCTACGGTACAACTCTTGGTAACTCTCTTCGTCGTGTACTACTAGCTTCTCTACCAGGAGCAGCAGTGACATCTATCAACATTGAAGGTGTCTTGCATGAGTTTGACACAGTCCCAGGTGTTCGTGAAGACGTGATGCAAATCATTCTGAACATTAAAGGGATTGCAGTGAAATCATACGTTGAAGACGAAAAAATCATTGAACTTGACGTTGAAGGTCCTGCTGAAATTACAGCTGGAGACATTTTGACTGATAGTGATATTGAGATTGTAAATCCAGATCATTATCTCTTTACAATCGGTGAAGGTTCTTCTCTAAAAGCGACAATGACTGTTAACAGTGGTCGTGGATATGTACCTGCTGATGAAAACAAAAAAGATAATGCACCAGTTGGAACACTTGCTGTAGATTCTATTTATACACCAGTTACAAAAGTCAACTATCAAGTAGAGCCTGCTCGTGTAGGTAGCAATGATGGATTTGACAAATTAACCCTTGAAATCTTGACTAATGGAACAATTATTCCAGAAGATGCTTTAGGGCTTTCAGCGCGTATCTTGACAGAACATCTTGATTTGTTTACAAATCTTACTGAGATTGCTAAGTCAACTGAAGTGATGAAAGAAGCTGATACTGAATCTGACGATCGTATTTTGGATCGTACGATTGAGGAACTGGACTTGTCTGTGCGTTCATACAACTGTTTGAAACGTGCCGGTATCAATACTGTGCATGATTTGACAGAAAAATCTGAAGCAGAGATGATGAAGGTACGAAATCTTGGACGCAAGAGTTTGGAAGAAGTGAAACTCAAACTCATTGACTTGGGTCTTGGATTAAAAGATAAATAAAGGAGGAATACATGGCTTACCGTAAACTAGGACGCACTAGCTCACAACGTAAAGCAATGCTTCGCGATTTGACAACTGACCTTTTGATCAACGAATCAATCGTGACAACTGAAGCTCGTGCTAAAGAAATCCGTAAAACTGTTGAAAAAATGATTACTCTAGGTAAACGTGGTGATTTGCATGCACGTCGTCAAGCAGCTGCTTTCGTACGTAATGAAATCGCATCTGAAAACTATGATGAAGCAACTGATAAGTACACTTCTACTACAGCACTTCAAAAATTGTTCTCAGAAATCGCACCTCGTTATGCTGAACGTAACGGTGGATACACTCGTATCCTTAAAACTGAACCACGTCGTGGTGATGCTGCGCCAATGGCGATCATCGAATTAGTATAAAATCATCAATTTTGTTGAGTGTTATGATGATGGAGTCTTGTGCTCTTAGTCTAGCTCTGGTCTACCGCTGGGACTTATGTCCTAGCGGGAACACTCATCATCATTTGATAGGGTAGACGCTTGTTTACGAAATTGTTTTTTTCTTAAGAACAACTTCGTAAGCAGGCGTTTTTTAGTATTTTCTATGGAAATATGCTATACTAGGAAAAAAGAAAATCAAAAACGTTCAGGTTTTCTAAAAATCGTAGAAATGGGGTATAAGGATGAAGGCTATTATTACAGTGGTTGGTAAGGACAAGGCTGGGATCGTTGCAGGCGTGTCTACTAAGATTGCAGAGTTGGGTTTGAATATTGACGATATTTCTCAGACGGTGTTGGATGAATACTTTACTATGATGGCGGTCGTTTCTAGTGACGAAAAACAGGATTTCACTTATCTTCGAAATGAGTTTGAAACTTTCGGTCAGACCTTGAATGTCAAAATAAATATTCAAAGTGCGGCGATTTTTGACGCTATGTATAATATCTAGGAGGTGGCTATGGATATTAGACAAGTTACAGAAACCATTGCCATGATCGAGGAGCAGAACTTCGATATCAGAACCATCACCATGGGGATTTCCCTTTTGGATTGTATTGATCCAGATATTGAACGTGCTGCTGAAAAGATTTACCAAAAAATCACCACTAAAGCTGCAAATTTAGTGGCTGTAGGAGACGAAATTGCTGCAGAACTTGGGATTCCTATTGTTAATAAACGAGTATCGGTGACTCCGATTTCTTTAATTGGTGCAGCGACTGATGCGACGGACTATCTTGTTTTGGCAAAGGCTCTTGACAAGGCTGCCAAGGAGATCGGTGTTGATTTTATTGGTGGATTCTCTGCCTTGGTACAAAAGGGTTATCAAAAAGGTGATGAAATTCTCATCAATTCTATCCCGCGCGCTCTAGCTGAGACAGACAAGGTTTGTTCGTCTGTTAACATTGGCTCGACCAAGTCAGGTATCAACATGACTGCGGTCGCTGATATGGGGCGTATCATCAAGGAAACAGCTGCGCTATCAGATATGGGTGCGGCCAAGTTGGTCGTATTTGCTAATGCTGTTGAGGACAATCCTTTTATGGCAGGGGCTTTCCATGGTGTTGGGGAAGCAGATGTTATCATCAATGTTGGTGTTTCAGGTCCTGGTGTTGTCAAACGCGCCTTGGAGAAAGTTCGTGGTCAGAGTTTTGATGTTGTAGCTGAGACGGTCAAGAAAACAGCCTTTAAGATTACTCGTATTGGTCAGCTAGTCGGTCAAATGGCCAGCGAGAGACTGGGTGTTGACTTTGGGATTGTAGACCTAAGCTTGGCACCAACTCCTGCAGTTGGCGATTCTGTGGCTCGTGTCCTTGAGGAAATGGGCCTAGAAACAGTTGGTACGCATGGGACGACGGCTGCCCTCGCTCTTTTGAATGACCAAGTTAAGAAGGGCGGAGTGATGGCTTGTAACCAAGTCGGTGGCTTGTCAGGTGCTTTTATCCCCGTTTCTGAAGATGAGGGGATGATTGGTGCGGTACAAGATGGCTCTCTGAATTTAGAGAAACTAGAAGCCATGACGGCTATCTGTTCTGTTGGGCTGGATATGATTGCCATTCCGGAAGATACGCCTGCTGAAACCATTGCAGCTATGATTGCGGATGAGGCGGCAATTGGTGTCATTAACATGAAAACAACGGCCGTCCGTATTATTCCAAAGGGCAAAGAAGGCGATATGATTGAGTTTGGAGGCTTGCTAGGGACAGCTCCAGTTATGAAGGTCAACGGGGCTTCGTCTGTTGATTTCATCTCTCGCGGTGGGCAAATCCCAGCTCCAATCCATAGTTTTAAAAATTAATAAAAAAGCGAGAGGATTTAAGTTGAGTTTAAGGATGACTGTGTATACTATAATCATTAAATAAAGACCTCCTAACTTTATTTAATAGAAATCCTAAACTTTTTCATAATAATCTCCTAGGGAAGCTACCATGAGGGTAGCTTTTCTTTTGGATAATTTACAAATGTTGGCTTTGCTTTTGAAAGCCGAATATTTCTTTGATCCATGATATAATAGAAGAAAATGGAGGATAGAAAATGTCTAAAGTAAGATTGTATTTGGTCCGTCATGGGAAAACGATGTTTAACACCATTGGACGTGCTCAAGGATGGAGTGATACACCTCTGACTGCAGAAGGTGAGTTGGGAATCCATGAACTGGGAATTGGCTTGAGAGAGTCTGGCTTGCAGTTTGACCGCGCTTATTCCAGTGATTCAGGTCGCACTATTCAAACCATGGGAATTATCCTAGAAGAACTTGGACTACAGGGGAAAATCCCTTACCGCATGGACAAGCGCATCAGAGAGTGGTGCTTTGGTAGTTTTGATGGGGCCTATGATGGGGACCTCTTTATGGGATTGATTCCGAGAATTTTCAATGTAGACCATGTTCATCAGTTGTCCTATGCAGAACTAGCAGAAGGTTTGGTAGAGGTTGATACTGCAGGCTGGGCAGAAGGCTGGGAAAAACTCAGTGGTCGAATCAAAGAAGGTTTTGAAACGATTGCCAAAGAAATGGAAGAACAAGGTGGGGGCAATGCTCTCGTCGTCAGCCATGGAATGACCATTGGGACTATTGTGTATCTGATCAATGGTATGCATCCACATGGTCTAGATAATGGTAGCGTGACGATTCTTGAATATGAGGACGGTCAGTTTAGCGTAGAAGTTGTTGGTGACCGTAGCTATCGAGAGCTCGGACGTGAGAAGATGGAAGAAATAAAAAATTGATAGAAGTTAGCTCCGATTAGGAGCTAATTTTTTTCCTGTTAAATAAGGTGGATTTGCGACTCAGTATTTCTTGTTATCCAAGTCTAAAAGAACATTTCTCGTCTTTCAAATTCCCCCAAAAATGGTATAATAGTAACATCATAAAATTGGAGAAATAGCATGAGTTTTTACAATCATAAAGAAATTGAGCCTAAGTGGCAGGGCTACTGGGCGAAACATCATACATTTAAGACAGGAACAGATGTCTCAAAACCGAAGTTCTATGCTCTGGACATGTTCCCATATCCTTCAGGAGCTGGATTGCACGTAGGACACCCAGAAGGTTACACAGCAACCGATATCCTCAGCCGTTACAAACGTGCGCAAGGATACAACGTTCTTCACCCAATGGGATGGGATGCCTTTGGTTTGCCAGCTGAGCAGTACGCTATGGACACAGGAAATGACCCGGCAGAATTCACAGCAGAAAATATTGCCAACTTCAAACGCCAAATTAATGCGCTTGGCTTCTCTTACGACTGGGACCGTGAAGTCAACACAACAGATCCAAACTACTACAAGTGGACGCAGTGGATCTTCACCAAGCTTTATGAAAAAGGCTTGGCCTATGAAGCTGAAGTACCAGTAAACTGGGTTGAGGAACTAGGAACAGCCATTGCCAATGAAGAAGTGCTTCCTGATGGAACTTCTGAGCGTGGGGGCTATCCTGTTGTCCGCAAACCGATGCGGCAATGGATGCTCAAAATCACGGCCTATGCAGAGCGCTTGCTTAATGACTTGGATGAGTTGGATTGGCCAGAGTCTATCAAGGAAATGCAACGTAACTGGATTGGGAAATCAACTGGTGCTAATGTCACTTTTAAAGTGAAAGGGACTGACAAGGAATTTACCGTCTTTACTACTCGTCCTGATACGCTTTTCGGTGCGACCTTCACAGTCTTGGCTCCTGAGCATGACTTGGTAGATGCCATCACAAGTCCAGAGCAAGCTGATGCAGTTGCAGACTACAAACACCAAGCTAGTCTCAAGTCTGACTTGGCTCGTACAGACCTTGCCAAGGAAAAAACAGGGGTTTGGACGGGCGCTTATGCCATCAACCCTGTCAATGGCAAGGAAATTCCAATCTGGATTGCCGACTATGTTCTTGCTAGCTATGGAACAGGTGCTGTCATGGCCGTGCCTGCCCATGACCAACGTGACTGGGAATTTGCCAAACAATTTGACCTTCCAATCGTAGAAGTGTTTGAAGGTGGAAACGTTGAAGAAGCTGCTTACACAGAAGATGGTCTTCATGTCAATTCAGACTTCCTAGATGGCCTTAACAAAGAAGACGCTATTGCTAAAATTGTGGCTTGGTTGGAAGAAAAAGGTTGTGGTCAAGAGAAGGTTACCTACCGTCTCCGCGACTGGCTCTTTAGCCGTCAACGTTATTGGGGTGAACCAATCCCAATCATTCATTGGGAAGATGGGACTTCAACAGCAGTTCCTGAAAATGAATTGCCACTTGTCTTGCCAGTAACCAAGGACATCCGCCCTTCAGGTACAGGGGAAAGTCCACTAGCTAACTTGACCGACTGGCTTGAAGTGACTCGTGAAGATGGCGTCAAAGGTCGTCGCGAAACCAATACGATGCCACAGTGGGCTGGTTCAAGCTGGTACTACCTCCGTTATATTGATCCACATAACACTGAGAAATTGGCTGATGAGGACCTTCTCAAACAATGGTTGCCAGTAGATATCTACGTGGGTGGTGCAGAGCATGCTGTTCTTCACTTGCTCTACGCTCGTTTCTGGCATAAATTCCTCTATGACTTAGGTGTTGTTCCGACTAAGGAACCATTCCAAAAACTCTTTAACCAAGGAATGATTTTGGGAACAAGCTACCGTGACCACCGTGGGGCTCTTGTGGCAACTGATAAGGTTGAAAAACGTGACGGTTCCTTCTTCCATGTGGAAACAGGAGAAGAGTTAGAGCAAGCGCCAGCCAAGATGTCTAAATCCCTCAAGAACGTTGTTAACCCAGACGATGTGGTGGAACAATATGGTGCAGATACCCTTCGCGTCTATGAAATGTTCATGGGACCACTTGATGCTTCAATTGCTTGGTCTGAAGAAGGTTTGGAAGGAAGCCGTAAATTCCTCGACCGTGTTTACCGTTTGATTACAAGTAAAGAAATCGCTGCGGAAAACAATGGTGCTCTTGACAAGATCTACAATGAAACAGTCAAAGCCGTCACTGAGCAAATCGAGTCCATGAAGTTCAATACAGCCATTGCCCAACTCATGGTCTTTGTCAACGCGGCTAACAAGGAAGACAAGCTCTATGTGGACTATGCCAAAGGATTTATCCAATTGATCGCCCCATTTGCGCCTCACTTGGCAGAAGAGCTCTGGCAAACAGTCGCAGCAACTAGCGAATCAATCTCTTATGTAGCTTGGCCAACTTGGGACGAAAGCAAATTGGTTGAAGACGAAATCGAAATCGTCGTCCAAATCAAAGGAAAAGTTCGTGCCAAACTCATGGTCGCTAAAGACCTGTCACGCGAAGAATTGCAAGAAATCGCTCTGGCTGATGAAAAAGTTAAAGCAGAAATTGACGGTAAGGAAATTGTCAAGGTGATTGCGGTACCTAACAAACTCGTTAATATCGTCGTGGAATAATATAGGAATCCTTCAGAGTAGAATCTGGAGGATTTTTTGAATCTTCTTATGAAAGTATGATATACTATGGGCAACTATAAAGTTTGAAAAGTAAAACAAGGAGAAAACGATGCCAGTCAATGAATATGGTCAGATAATTGGTGAGTCAATGGAAGGTTATACACCAGGTGAATTGCCTTCCATTGATTTCTTAGAAGGGCGCTATGCTCGGATAGAGGCTCTTTCGGTGGAAAAGCATGCTGAGGATTTGCTAGCTGTTTATGGTCCAAATACACCTCGGGAGATGTGGACCTACCTCTTTCAGGAACCAGTAGCAGATATGGAGGAACTGGTTACCGTCTTAAATCAGATGTTGGCCCGTAAGGACCGTTTTTACTACGTGATTATAGATAAGGCAACTGGTAAGGCTTTGGGAACTTTTTCTCTCATGCGCATTGACCAGAATAACCGAGTAATAGAAGTGGGTGCCGTCACTTTTTCTCCAGAACTCAGGGGAACACGTATAGGGACAGAGGCTCAATATCTCCTAGCTCGCTATGTTTTTGAGGAGCTTAACTATCGTCGCTATGAGTGGAAATGCGATGCTCTAAATCTGCCATCAAGACGAGCTGCGGAGCGTTTGGGCTTTGTTTATGAAGGAACCTTCCGCAAGGCAGTTGTTTATAAGGGGCGCACGAGGGATACGGATTGGTTGTCTATGATTGATAAGGACTGACCTCAAGTCAAAGCTCGTTTAGAAACATGGTTGGCTCCTGAAAATTTTGATAAAAATGGACGGCAGTACAAGAGCTTGAGAGAACTTTAAGAGGTGTTGACATGATCACTATTAAAAAGCAAGAAATTGTCAAGTTAGAGGATGTTTTGCATCTCTATCAGGCTGTCGGTTGGACAAATTATACACATCAACCTCAGATGTTGGAGAAGGCCTTATCTAACTCATTAGCAATTTATCTGGCACTTGATGGCGATGCCGTGGTGGGCTTGGTCCGTTTGGTCGGAGATGGTTTTTCATCAATTTTTGTCCAGGATTTGATCGTTTTGCCTAGCTATCAGCGCCAAGGGATTGGTAGCGACTTGATGAAAGAGGCTTTAGGTGATTACAAAGATGCCTATCAAGTCCAACTAGTGACCGAACAGACAGAAAAAACTTTGGGATTCTATCGTTCTCTGGGATTTGAAGCCTTATCTACTTATGATTGTACAGGAATGATTTGGGTGGATCGAAAAAGATAAAAAAATATTTTTTCTTAAGTAAAGTTTAAGTCTCCTCGTGTATTATATAGTTATTAAATAAAGACCTCCTAATACTCTTCGAAAATCTCATCAACCTTCGTTAGAGTCGACTTAGCTAACTATAGTTATGCTTGCGCCTATCTGCCTAGTCTGATTTCGATTTTCATTGAGTACCCTTTATTTAATGAAATCCCAAACTTTTCTTTTTCATCATAATCTCCTAAAGAAGTCACCCAATCAGGTGGCTTTTTTATGACTTGGGGAGGAAAAATCCATTTGAAAAAAATTTTTTAAAAAATGATAAATCAAAGAAAAAGTTAAGTTAGTTTTAAGATTCATCTTGTATTATATAACCATTAAATAAAGACCTCCTAACTTTATTTAATGAAATCCTAAACTTTTCTTTTTCATAATAATCTCCCTAAAGAGGCCACCCAATCAGGTGGCTTTTTTGTTTGTGGCTTGGATTTTTGATATAATAGAGCCATGAGTAGAATTTTAGATAATGAAATCATGGGGGATGAGGAGTTGGTAGAACGTACACTCCGTCCTCAGTTTTTACGTGAATATATTGGGCAGGACAAGGTCAAGGACCAGCTGCAAATCTTTATCGAGGCTGCCAAAATGCGGGATGAGGCACTGGACCATGTTCTTTTATTTGGTCCTCCAGGTCTCGGGAAAACAACCATGGCCTTTGTTATTGCCAATGAACTGGGAGTCAACCTCAAGCAAACGTCTGGTCCTGTCATTGAAAAAGCAGGTGACTTGGTAGCGATTTTGAATGATTTGGAGCCGGGAGATGTCCTCTTTATCGACGAGATTCATCGCTTGCCCATGTCGGTAGAAGAGGTGCTTTATAGTGCCATGGAGGACTTCTACATTGATATCATGATTGGAGCTGGTGAAGGCAGTCGCAGTGTTCATCTGGACTTGCCACCTTTTACCTTGATTGGTGCGACGACCCGTGCGGGTATGCTTTCTAATCCTTTGAGAGCACGTTTCGGGATTACAGGCCATATGGAATACTATGTCCCCGCTGACTTGACAGAGATTGTTGAGCGGACGGCAGATATCTTTGAGATGGAAATCACCCACGAGGCAGCTGCTGAGCTGGCCTTGCGTAGTCGGGGAACTCCTCGTATCGCCAATCGTCTCCTTAAGCGCGTGCGCGATTTTGCCCAGATTATGGGGGATGGATTAATCGATGATGTTATTACCGATAAAGCTTTGACCATGCTGGATGTAGACCATGAGGGGTTAGACTATGTGGACCAGAAAATTCTTCGTACCATGATTGAGATGTATGGTGGTGGTCCGGTCGGTCTAGGAACTCTTTCTGTTAATATTGCCGAGGAGCGTGAGACGGTCGAAGATATGTACGAACCTTACCTCATCCAGAAAGGTTTTATCATGCGAACTCGTTCTGGACGGGTAGCGACTGCTAAGGCTTATGAACATTTAGGGTATGAATACAATGAAAAATGAACAAGAAATTCTAGATGCTTTCAGAGAAAATCCTGATATGATGACCATTCTGACCATCATTCGTGACCTTGGTCTGAAAGACTCGTGGTTGGCGGCAGGTTCTGTCAGGAATTTCATCTGGAATCTCTTGTCAGACAAATCGCCTTTTGACCGTGAAACAGATGTGGATGTGATTTTCTTTGATCCAGATGTTTCTTATGAGGAAACAGTATCCCTAGAGAAAAAGCTAAGAGAAGATTATCCTCAGTATCAGTGGGAGTTGAAAAATCAGGTCTATATGCATCTACACAGTCCTCATACTGTGCCTTACACGAGTTCTCGTGATGCCATGAGTAAATATCCCGAGCGCTGTACGGCGATAGGGCTTCGCTTGCATGCTGACGCAACTTTAGAGCTCTTTGCGCCTTATGGTTTAGAGGATATTTTTAACTTTCACGTATCCCCAACTCCTCATTTCCTAGATAATGAAGACCGAATGAAGCTCTATCAAGAACGCTTGTCCAAGAAAAATTGGCAAGAAAAATGGGAAAATCTGACTTTTTCAAAAAACTTAAGAAAAATTTAAGTTAGGAACGGTATACTAAGTCCATAAGTTAAGAGGAACTTAACTTAAACTCCTAAAACTTTTTCATAATAATCTCCCTATAAAATTAAGTCGCCCAATCAGGTGGCTTATTTTTTGTCTGTACGGAGAGCTAATAACTTAGCAATAGAAGAAAATGGGGAAATATGGTATAATGAAACGATAGATTTTTGAATAGGAATAAGAACATGTTTGGATTTTTTAAGAAAGATAAAGCTGTAGAAGTTGAGGTTCCAACACAGGTTCCTGCTCATATTGGTATCATCATGGATGGGAATGGCCGTTGGGCTAAAAAACGGATGCAACCACGGGTTTTTGGTCATAAGGCGGGGATGGAAGCCCTCCAAAAGGTGACCAAGGCAGCTAACAAGATGGGAGTTAAGGTCATCACGGTTTATGCCTTTTCAACGGAGAATTGGACACGCCCAGATCAAGAAGTCAAGTTTATCATGAACTTGC
>NZ_AJQY01000026.1:0-15208 GCF_000296875.1 Streptococcus sp. GMD1S
TAGTAGCGCATGACTGTTAATCATGATGTCGTAGGTTCGAGTCCTACTGGCGGAGTCAGATAAAAAAAAGAACACCAATGGTGTTCTTTTTTAGTTGACATCACCTAACATTTTCATAAGGAAGTCTGTCATTTCTTGCGGACTTTCTTTTTTTCCGTGAGCAATCCAAGTCTGGCAAACACCAAATAGGGCATTTGTTAGATAAATACTGCTGTATTCTAATTCTATTGGAGTGAGTTGTAATTTCATAAAGCGTTTCTGAAGGTCGGTGCTAAGCATAATGTGAAGCTTATTTCTCAAGAAATTTTGGATTTCTTTTGTCCCATTTTCAGATAAGAGTGCAGCCAAGAGTGGCTCAGACTCTAAATATTCAAATACTTCTAAAATAGCATCTCTTTTGTGATGAGCATGTTTTTGGAAAATATACTCAAAGGTATGAAATAGCTTACTTTGGTAGAGTTCAATCATATCATACTTATCCTTGTAGTGAGTGTAAAAGCTGGAACGACTAATTCCGGCTTTTTCTGCTAACTTGACAGTAGAAATTTGATCAAAGGGCTGGTCCATCAATAATTGAACCATGGCATTTTCGATAATTCGTTTTGTTTTTAAACGTTTGTTACTTTCTTTCATAATTCCTCCTTGTAAACAAAAATAGACTATGTGTCTAAAAAAATATTTTTTACCTTGTAATTTAGATTTTTTGATGTATAATCTATTATATCAAAATTTTAGACAATATGTGTAAAAAAGGAGGAAACATGTTTAAAGAATGGAAAGCAATATTTAAAAAACCGACCTTTATCATTGTAATGATAGGGATTTCTCTCATTCCAGCTTTATACAACATTATATTTTTATCGTCCATGTGGGATCCATATGGTCAAGTATCGGAGTTACCTGTGGCAGTTGTCAATAAAGATAAGGAAGCTTCTTATAATGGACAGACAATGAGAATTGGTGAAGACATGGTGTCTAATTTAAAAGAAAATAAGGCTTTAGATTTTCACTTTGTTAATGAAGAGGAAGGGGAAAAAGGACTAGAAGATGGTGACTACTACATGGTAGTGACTTTACCAAGTGATCTATCTGAAAAAGCTACTTCTATCCTAACGAATCATCCTGAACAGATGCAGATTGATTATCAGACGTCAAGTGGGCATAGCTTTATTGCAAGTAAGATGAGTGATTCTGCAATGACACAATTAAAACAAACCGTCTCTACTAATGTTACTGAAACGTACACTAAGGCTTTATTTCAAAAAATGAATGATTTGAAGTCTGGAATAAATAAGGCAGCTGAAGGAAGTGAACAATTAGCTAATGGAGCCGATCAGTTGGTGACGGGAAGTCAAACATTGACAACAAATCTTAATACTCTAGCTAACTCAAGTGTAACTTTTTCAAATGGAGCGGATCAATTTACAAAAGGCTTATCTAGCTATGTGTCTGCTATAGAGCAATTACATATTGGTTTAGGAACTTTTAATAGTGGTTTACAAAGTTATACAAATGCTGTCTCACAAGTTGACACTGGACTTGGTCAATTAGCTTCAAAAACTCCTGAGTTGGTGACAGGTGTAAATCAGCTAAATACAGGTATAAAGTCTTATACAGGTGGCGTTTCACAACTGGATACAGGTCTCAATCAATTTTCAGTTGGTGTAAATGCTTATACAAATAGTGTGAAAGAACTTTCTAACGGAACAAGTCAATTATCCAATCAATCAGATACACTAAGAGATGGAATGGAGCAATTAAATACTGGTATTAAAGAAATTTCAAGCCAATTAGAGTCCTCATCTCAACAAAATGAAGAAATAGCGCAATTGGCAACAAGCTTAGGAGAACTAAATAAAACACTACAAGCTCTTACAATATCAGATAATACTCAACTGAAAAGTACATTGTCAGAAGCTTTGCCAAATCTAACAACTCTTGCTCAGGATATTGTGACCAAAAGTCAGACAGAACAAGAGAAAACTCTTGCAAACCTTCAATCAACAGCTACTTATCAATCTCTTACAGAGGAACAAAAGAAAGAACTGACAGAAGCTATTTCTAAAAATTCTAATTCTACTATTGAGTCGGCAAAAACAATTTTAATGACAGTAGGAGGATTAAAAGAAAGTATAGAGAATTCAGAACAACAAGTATCTAATCTATCTGATGTGCAGACGAAAGCAAATCAACTCTTACCTGCAGCATCTAGCTCCTTGACAACATTGTCAAATGGATTTACAACATTACAAACTTCTGTAAATAATCAGTTAGTTCCTGGAAGTCAGTCAATTGAAAAAGGTGTTGTAAACTATACTAAAGGACTGGATACTATTTCTATTGGTGCTAATCAACTAAGTGAAAAGAATACAAGTTTAACAACTAGTCTAGATAAATTAGTTTCTGGATTAAGTAAGTTGACAGAAAATACATCAACCTTGACAGCTGGAGTAGATGCGTTAGCTGGAAAAGCTCCAGAATTAGTATCAGGTATAGAAAGTTTGTCATCTGGTTCTGCTCAATTGAACAATAAGAGCCCAGAGCTGATAGCAGGTCTTACTACATTACAATTTGGCTCTGGTCAATTAACAGATAAATCAACACAGTTACTTTCTGCAGCATCTCAACTAGGAAGTGGCGCTATGAAGATTGCAGATGGTGCTGGAAAACTAGCAGATGGTGGAACAACCTTAACCTCTAGTCTTGAAGATTTACAGACAGGAGTTGATTCATTAGGACAAGGATTAGGTAATGCAAATACTCAACTTAAATCAGCTTCGACAGAATCTAAAAATGCAGAAACATTATCTGAACCTCTAGTTCTCTCAAAAACAGACAATGACCAAGTCCCTGTAAATGGGATTGCTATGGCTCCTTATATGATATCAGTTGCTCTTTTTGTTGCTGCTATATCTACCAATATGATTTTTGCTAAGTTGCCTTCTGGACGTCATCCAGAGAGTCGTTGGGCTTGGTTGAAGTCTCGCTCTGAAATAAATGGGATTATAGCTGTCTTAGCAGGTGTTTTAGTTTATGGAGGTGTCCATCTTATTGGATTGACTGCGAACCATGAGATGAGGACCTTGATTCTAATTATAATCACAAGTTTAGCTTTCATGTCTATGGTGACAGCTTTAACAACTTGGAATAGCCGTATTGGAGCTTTCTTCTCTCTTATTTTACTTTTATTACAGTTAGCATCAAGTGCAGGGACCTATCCCCTTGCTTTAACAAATGATTTCTTTAAGGGTGTCAATCCTTGGTTACCAATGAGTTACTCTGTATCAGGTTTACGACAAACAATCTCTATGACAGGAAATATTCATCACCAAGTGATTTTCCTTATTATAACACTAGTTTTCTTTGCTGCTTTAGGTATGCTAGCTTATCAACCTAAGAAAATGGAAGAAGATTAAAAAGATTGACCAATTCCTTGGTCAATCTTTTTCTGTCTTAGATAAATTTCGTCTGTGATTATAGATCCCAAAAAGAAGAAGGGCAGTTAGTGAGCAGGCTGCTCCAATAACAAAACCATTGGGGATAAAGGAAAGTGTAATGGTGCCTTTTCCCTTTGGAACATCAACTTTCATAAAACCAGTTTGAGCCTGCTTGATTTCAAGTTTTTTCCCATCCTGGTATGCAGACCAACCTTTGTCATAAGGAATAGTGAAGAAAATAGAGGTATCTTGTTTGACTTCATATGTAGCAAAGACTTTATTTTTAGAGGTGGATACTTCTACAGGTTGTTCTTTAATTTTTTGGATTGCTTCAGTTAGGGCCTGAGTATCTAAACGATAGAAGGTTGGAGCTTCAAATGACACCTGAGAATTTCCAGGGAAACTAACACTGATATTGAAAGTTTTTTGTTCTTCAGTATAACCTAAATTAAAGAAATTAAATGCATTGTCAGTTGTAAAAGTCTTTTTTTCTCCATTGACAATGATGTCAACTTTCTTTTGCTTATCGTTTGTAAAATGAAGATTTGAAAAAGAGAGATAGACTTGACTATTTTGAGGAACCTCAATTTGATAATCAATCTTTGCATCTTCATTCGCAGAACCTGTGATGCTGGTTAAACCATCTGAAGTATCTGTTTTACCAGATGCTATTTGGGAGAAGTAATCTAAGTTGAGATTAGCAAGCTGGTTTATAAATAAAGCCTGATTATCTAGAGTGTGATTGTTAAAGTTTACATCTGTGTAAATAGATTGAGTGGCAAAGGCAATGGGTAAAGAGAGTTGATTTTTATATAAGGTTAAATGATCCTTTTGATAAATCTCTTGAAAGCCATACTTATCAAGTGAAGTTTCAGAAATATTGTACTGGATTCCAAATAAACTGTCTGCTAAAAGACTGTTATTTACATAACGGAGATTGAGGTTGGTTCCAGAGGATTTGAATCCCAGTTTATCCAAACTAGTGCTAGCTGAGCGATTTCGTACAGACGAAAATTGAGAGATTCCATTGTAGTTAAATTTCATACTGTCATTTCCAGTCTGAATTTGCAGTTTTTCAGTACGTGTAAATGGATTGTCAATTTGGTTTAGAATGGATTCCATAGCGGTGATATCTCTATTATAGGCGCTACGAGAAGCAAAGGCCCATTCTTTAGCTATTCCTTCCATTTGAGATGAAGCATTTAAGCTTATCTCAACTGTTATAAATAAAGACAAAAGAATTGCAAATAGATTTATAGAGATAAATTTTCTAATGACTGCAAGAAGTAAAAGAGCATAAACTAGTAGAAATTCAAGAGTGAGCAGGATATTCAAATCAGTTAAAAAAGAATAGTGTGATTTAAAATAGACAGTAGCCAAAAATCCTGTTAGTACAAGAAAAAGTGAGACAAATAGATTCCATAGCTTCAGTTCTTTCAGACGATTTAATACTTCTGCTGCAGTATAAATTAACAGAGTGGAAAAAATCCAAGCATAGCGATGCAAAAACATATTTGGGGTATGCATCCCCTGCCAAAATAAATCAAGTGCTTCTATGTAAAAGCTTGTTATTAAAAAAGTAAAGAAAATTGCATAGGTAAGTTTCACGTGAAACTTTATGGATTTTATTGTGAAAAATAGAATGGTTAAAATAAAGGGAAGCAATCCAACAAAAATCATTGGTATAGATCCATACTTAGTTGTATCAAAAGATCCAATGAATTGTTTTGCAAAAATATCCAAATACCAGCTACTATCTGTCTTTAATTTTGTGATAGCAGTCAACTTCTCTCCATGAGTTTGTAAATCAAACAGTGTAGGAAGAGTCATAATCAAACTAGCCATTCCAGCTAAAAAGGAGGTAACAACAAAATCAAGAAAAGATGATTTTCGAGTTTTAAAGTCCCAAGAAATTTGGCAGAGATACCAGAAAATAAGAAACAATACTGTCATATACCCAAAATAATAATTTTGAATAAATAAGATTGACAAACTTGTAAAGTATAGTAGGCGCTTCTTTTGTGTTATAAGTAGGTATAAACCAGTTATAATTAAAGGAATTAAGATAAAAACATCTAGCCAGGTTTTTATCTCTAACTGACTAACGGTAAAGCTCATTAGAGCATAGGAAGTAGATAAGGCAAGTTTTAAAAATTTTGGGATATCTTTAAATAATCTAGTCAAACTAAAGAAGGTTGACAGACCAATCAATCCAAATTTTAAGAGAGTGGTCAGATAAACAGCATCTGGCATATTCGACAGATTAAAAAAGTAAACCAGAGGTGAGAGAAAACTACCCAAGTAATAACTAGATAGAGCATAGAAATTCAGTCCGAGGCCACTTGTAAAGGTGTAAAACAAACTACCATTTCCATGTAAAATATTTCGTAAAGCCACATCAAAAATAACGTATTGATGGAAACCATCTCCTAATAGTGGAGATGAATCGCTATTCCAGTAGATACCTTGAGTTAGGTATACTCCAGTCATAATTACTAAAGGAATGATGAAAGAAACAAAATAGGTCCAATATGTTTTAAAAAATGATTTCATGTTACCTCGTAGAATGATAGAAAACTCAGTTGGTTACCCCAACTGAGTTTTGAAGTCTTATTTAGTCTTTCCAAAGTTCTTTAACTTTTGCTTGTACTTCTGCATTTTCTAGGAATTCATCATAGGTTTCATCGATACGATCAATGACGCCATTTTTAGACAAAACAATGATATGGTTTGCCAAAGTTTGGATAAACTCGTGGTCATGACTGGCAAAGATGATTGATTCTTTAAAGTTTTTCAATCCATCGTTCAAGCTTGAGATAGATTCCAAGTCCAAGTGATTTGTTGGATCATCAAGTACAAGGACATTTGATTTCAAGAGCATGAGTTTTGAAAGCATGACACGTACTTTTTCTCCCCCTGACAAGACGTTTACAGGTTTGTTAACCTCATCTCCAGAAAAGAGCATACGACCAAGGAAACCACGTAGGAAGGTATTGTCATCTTCTTCTTTACTTGCAAATTGACGCAACCAGTCAAGGATTGACTCTCCTCCTGCAAAATCAGCCGAGTTGTCTTTTGGCAAGTAAGAACGGCTAGTAGTAACTCCCCACTTGACAGTTCCTTCATAGTCGATGTCATCCATGATTGCACGAATTAATGCAGTCGTTTGGATGTCATTTTGTCCAATAAGAGCTGTCTTATCACCTGGACGCAAGATGAAACTAATATTGTCTAGGATAGTTTCGCCATCAATCTTTACAGTTAGATTTTCTACTGTCAAGAGATCATTACCAATCTCACGTTCTGCTTTAAAGTTGATAAATGGATATTTACGACTAGATGGCACAATCTCTTCTAATTCAATCTTGTCAAGCATTTTTTTACGAGACGTTGCTTGTCTTGACTTAGAAGCGTTGGCAGAGAAGCGAGCAACGAATTCTTGCAATTGCTTAATTTTTTCTTCTGCCTTGGCATTACGGTCTGCTAGCAATTTAGCAGCAAGCTCAGAAGATTCCTTCCAGAAGTCGTAGTTTCCGACATAGAGTTTGATTTTTCCAAAGTCAAGGTCGGCCATATGAGTACATACTTTGTTTAAGAAGTGACGGTCATGGGATACAACGATAACGGTGTTATCAAAGTCAATCAAGAAGTCTTCTAACCAAGTAATAGACTGGATATCTAAACCGTTGGTTGGCTCGTCCAAGAGAAGAACATCTGGTTTACCAAAAAGTGCTTTAGCAAGGAGAACCTTCACTTTTTCACCATTGGCTAATTCGCTCATGTTTTGATAGTGCAATTCTTCTGGAATATTAAGATTTTGAAGTAGTTGAGACGCCTCACTCTCTGCCTCCCAACCTCCAAGTTCGGCAAATTCACCTTCGAGTTCGGCAGCACGCACACCATCTTCATCTGAAAAATCTTCCTTCATGTAAATGGCATCTTTTTCTTTCATGATGTTGTAAAGTTTTTCATTTCCCATAATGACGACATCAATAACTCGCTCGTCTTCATAGTCAAAATGATTTTGACGGAGAACAGAGAGACGTTCATCTGGACCAAGAGAGATGTGACCAGTTGTTGGCTCGATATCACCAGCTAAGATTTTTAAGAATGTAGACTTCCCAGCACCATTAGCACCAATTAATCCGTATGTATTTCCTTCTGTAAATTTGATATTGACATCATCAAAAAGTTTGCGATCACTAAAACGTAGTGAAACATCAGATACTGTAAGCAATGTTTTTCTCCTATAATATGTAATACATTTATTCTACTAGAAAAGAGAGAAATATTCAAATTTTTATTTGTCAATTTTATGTCAACTAAGTTTACAGGTTCGTTTACAATGAGTTAGTTGTTTGATTTAAATAATTTTCTGTTATTTTAACAAAAAAATGCTATAATTGAAGAGACCATTTCGAAGGAGAAAAAAATGACGAAACCCATTATTTTAACAGGAGATCGCCCAACAGGAAAACTGCATATTGGACATTATGTTGGGAGTCTTAAAAATAGAGTATTACTGCAGGAAGAAGACAAGTATGAGATGTTTGTTTTTTTGGCGGACCAACAAGCATTGACAGATCACGCTAAAGACCCTCAAACGATTGTAGAATCGATTGGGAATGTTGCCTTAGATTACTTAGCAGTTGGATTGGATCCAAGTAAATCAACTATCTTTATTCAAAGTCAGATTCCAGAGTTGGCTGAGCTGTCTATGTACTATATGAATCTAGTTTCATTAGCACGTTTGGAGCGCAATCCTACAGTGAAAACAGAGATTGCTCAGAAAGGGTTTGGAGAAAGTATTCCGACAGGATTTTTGGTTTATCCGATTGCGCAAGCAGCTGATATCACAGCCTTTAAGGCCAATTATGTTCCTGTAGGAACAGACCAAAAACCAATGATTGAGCAAACTCGTGAAATTGTTCGTTCCTTTAATAACGCATATAACTGTGAGGTATTGGTGGAACCAGAAGGTATTTATCCAGAAAATGAGAGAGCAGGACGTTTGCCTGGTTTAGATGGAAATGCTAAAATGTCTAAATCCCTTAATAATGGTATTTATCTAGCAGATGATGCGGATACATTGCGTAAAAAAGTCATGAGTATGTATACTGATCCGAATCATATTCGAGTGGAGGATCCAGGTAAGATTGAAGGAAATATGGTTTTCCATTATCTAGATGTGTTTGGTCGTCCAGAAGATGCTCAAGAAATTGTGAATATGAAAGAGCATTATCAACGTGGAGGTCTTGGTGATGTAAAAACGAAACGTTATCTACTTGAAATATTAGAACGCGAACTTGGTCCTATTCGTGAGCGCCGTATTGAATTTGCTAAGGATATGGGAGAAGTGTACAATATGCTTCAAAAAGGTAGTGAGAAAGCGCGTGAGGTTGCGGGGCAAACTTTATCTGAAGTTAAGAAAGCAATGGGACTAAATTATTTTAAATAATGGATAAAATATGAATCGTAAAACTATCTCTTCCATAGGTTCACAGGGATAGTTTTTTTATGATTTCTACCATAAATATAATTGACAAATTTTCATAGAATGGTATGATAGATACAATACAAAAAGAGTCAAGCTCAAAAAGAAAGAAAAGAGGAAACTTCAATGTCTAATTGGGATACTAAATTTTTAAAAAAAGGTTTTACCTTTGATGATGTATTGCTCATTCCAGCAGAAAGTCATGTGTTGCCTAATGATGCAGATTTAACAACAAAATTGGCAGATAATCTGACTTTAAATATCCCAATTATAACAGCCGCCATGGATACAGTCACAGAAAGTCAAATGGCTATTGCTATTGCTCGTGCGGGTGGTCTTGGAGTAATCCATAAAAATATGTCTATTGCGCAACAGGCAGATGAAGTTCGCAAGGTAAAACGTTCTGAAAATGGTGTTATTATTGATCCATTCTTCTTGACTCCAGAACATACCATTGCTGAGGCAGACGAACTGATGGGACGTTACCGTATCAGTGGTGTTCCAGTTGTAGAAACACTTGAAAATCGTAAATTGGTTGGTATTCTAACAAACCGAGATCTTCGATTTATTTCAGATTACAATCAACCAATCTCAAACCATATGACCAGTGAAAATCTTGTTACTGCTCCTGTGGGTACAGATCTTGCAACAGCTGAACATATTCTTCAAGAACACCGTATTGAAAAACTTCCATTGGTTGACGAAGAAGGTCGTCTTTCTGGCTTGATTACTATTAAGGATATTGAAAAAGTTATTGAGTTTCCAAATGCTGCCAAAGATGAATTTGGTCGTCTTCTAGTTGCTGGTGCGGTGGGTGTCACTTCAGATACATTTGAACGTGCAGAGGCTCTCTTTGAAGCAGGGGCTGACGCAATTGTTATTGATACTGCACATGGTCACTCTGCTGGGGTTCTACGTAAAATTGCTGAAATTCGTGCTCACTTCCCAGATCGCACTTTGATTGCTGGTAATATTGCAACTGCAGAAGGTGCGCGTGCTCTTTATGATGCGGGTGTGGATGTTGTCAAAGTTGGGATTGGACCAGGTTCTATCTGTACTACTCGTGTGATTGCAGGTGTGGGTGTCCCACAAGTGACAGCAATTTATGATGCGGCAGTAGTTGCGCGCGAATATGGAAAAACGATTATTGCTGATGGTGGAATCAAGTATTCTGGAGATATTGTAAAAGCCCTTGCTGCAGGTGGAAATGCAGTTATGCTTGGTTCAATGTTTGCTGGAACAGATGAAGCACCAGGTGAAACTGAAATTTTCCAAGGACGTAAGTTTAAGACTTACCGTGGTATGGGATCAATCGCTGCAATGAAGAAAGGTTCAAGCGACCGTTACTTCCAAGGTTCTGTCAATGAAGCAAACAAACTCGTTCCAGAAGGAATTGAAGGCCGTGTTGCCTATAAAGGCGCAGCAGCTGATATTGTCTTCCAAATGCTTGGTGGTATTCGCTCTGGTATGGGTTACTGTGGTGCAGCTAACCTTAAAGAATTGCACGACAACGCTCAATTTATTGAAATGTCTGGGGCTGGTCTAAAAGAAAGCCATCCTCATGATGTACAAATTACTAATGAAGCACCAAACTACTCCATGTAAGAAGTAAAAAGAACTCCTGAAATCCAGGAGTTCTTTTTGTTTACATAGTTGTCAATTTTGATTTACAGATATTCTACCGTTTTGGATGTTGAAAATACTAAGGTTTTCTGGCAAGTTTTGTAAGTGGTCTAAACTTGTTGTTGTAATAAAGGTTTGGATAGATTGAGAAATGGTTTCTAGTAATTTTAGTTGCCGTGTATTGTCAAGTTCGCTCATAACATCATCAAGCAGTAGTATCGGAGACTCATTGGTAATAGTTTCCATTAGCTCAATCTCTGCTAGTTTGATAGAAAGTACAAGACTACGATGTTGACCTTGGCTTCCAAAACTAGCGTCCATACCATTGATATAGAAAGTAATGTCATCTCGATGAGGGCCGACACCAGTATTCTTTTTAAATAAGTCTCTGGATCTGGTTTTCTCCAAAGCCATTTTAAAAGAACTTGTTAGCTGTTCTTCATCAGTGAAGTTGACAGATGCTTGATAAGATATTGACAACTCTTCTAATTTATTTGAAATTTCTAAGTGTTTTTTTTGACCAAATTTCTCTAAGTCTTTAATGAATTTTATTCGATGCTTTATAACGCGACATCCATACTCTACTAACTGATCATCTAATACTGACAGAAATGTTTCATCAATCTTTTGGCTGGATTTTAGGTAAGTATTTCTTTGCTTGAGTATATGGTTATAGTTTGACAAGTCTGACAAGTAGATTGGTTTAATTTGTCCCAGTTCTATATCTATAAACTTTCGACGAACGGAGGGAGCTCCTTTAATTAACTGTAGATCTTCAGGTGCGAAGAGAACCACATTCATATGTCCGATGTAGTCAGAGAGGCGAGCTTGTTTTAAGTGATTGACTTTAGTCACACGCCCTTTTGGTGTTAAATCAATTTCTAGAGGGATAGAGCCTGTTTTTTTCTGTAGCAAGCCAGAAAGATGGAGTTGTTCTTCATCAAAATGAATGAGATTTTTATCTGTACGAGTCCGATGACTACGTGTCAAGGCTAAGAAATAGATTGCTTCTAGAATATTGGTTTTTCCTTGTGCATTTTGACCTAGAAAGACATTTAATTTTGGATTGAAATCAATTTTTGCCTCTTTGTAGTTTCGAAAGGTTTTAATTGTTAAATGTTGGAGCCACATGGTTATCTTCCTGGAAAACGTGGAGGTTGTTTGGTTTTAGGCGATGAAGAAGTTTTTTGTTTTTCTTTCTTGACGCCTTTATTCATCTCTTTGACAAGTTTAGCAATTCGCTCTTTCTCAATCTTATCTGCTTGATACTCTTCTTGCTCTTTTAAACTTGGTTTTGTCAAGGTGATGTCAATCTTTAAATCAGGAATGTCAATCGTATCTCCAATACGGATTTTTTTCCCACGTCTACTTTCTAACTCGCCATTAAAGTAAACTTGATGATCTATTAAAAAGGATTTGATAGCACCACCGCTTTGTATAATTCCAAGTTCTTTTAGGAGTGCTTGGAGCGTAATAAATTCTTCAAATAATTTGTATTCCATAATTCACCTCAATCTTTGGTATTATACCATATTTCCCTTGAAATAGCTGAAGGAAAGTTTGCTGAAATGAAAACGGTTTTACTCTTTAAAGCTATAAAGAGAACAAGAAAAATTTTGATTTTCGTGGTATAATAGAACTCTATATGTAAGGAGGTAAGGTATGGAATTAGTGCCTGGAATTTCAGCACATTTTGTTCAATCCAAAAAGTTTAAAACAAATAAAATCACTATTCGTTTTACTGCTCCCTTATCTCTTGAGACAATAGCAGGACGTATGTTAAGTGCAAGTATGTTGGAGACGGCAAATCAAGTTTACCCAACATCACAAGCATTTCGCAGATACTTGGCAAGTTTATATGGAACAGATATTTCCACAAGTACTTATCGTAGGGGACAGGCACATATTCTTGACCTAACGTTTACCTATGTGAGGGATGATTTTTTAAGTAAAAAAAATGTCTTGACTTCTCGAATTTTGGAATTAGTGAAACAGACTTTATTTGCTCCCTTAGTTCAAGATGGTGCTTTTGAGCCAGCCCTATTTGAAATTGAAAGAAAACAGTTATTGGCTAGTCTAGCTACTGATATGGATGATTCATTTTATTTTGCTCATAAGGAGTTGGATAGCTTGTTCTTCCATGATGAGCGTCTTCAATTGAGATACAGTGATTTACGAAATAGCATTTTAAATGAGTCTCCGGAAAGTAGCTACACGTGCTTTCAAAATGCTCTGAAAAATGATCGTATTGATTTCTTTTTCTTAGGTGATTTCAACGAAGTAGAAATTACAGAATCACTGAAGTCATTACCCTTTACAGCTAGAGAGAACGGCGTCACTATCCAGTACCATCAATCTTATTCGAATGTTCTACGAGAAGGAATGGTTCAGAGGAATGTTGGGCAATCTATTTTAGAATTAGGCTATCATTCTCCTGTAAAATATGGTGATGATGAGCATTTGCCCATGCTTGTTATGAATGGTTTGTTGGGTGAATTTGCACATTCGAAACTTTTTACAAACGTTCGTGAAAATGCTGGAATAGCCTACACAGTCTCTAGTCAATTGGATTTGTTTGATGGTCTGTTAAGGATGTATGCGGGTATCGATAGAGAAAATCGAAATCAGGCTAGAAAAATGATGAATCATCAATTGCTAGATCTGAAAAAGGGTAACTTTACAGATTTTGAACTTGAACAAACCAAGGAGATGATTCGACGATCTTTGTTGGTGGCTCAAGATAATCAACAGACCCTAGTTGAAAGAATATATTTGAATTCTCTATTTGGAAAATCAAGCTTTGATATTGATCGATTGGTGGCAAAATTAGAGAGTGTTGATAAAGAAGCTGTCTGTAAAGTTGCCAATAGTTTGAAGTTACAAGCGATTTACTTTATGGAAGGAGTAGAATGACAAAGGTTACTTTTGAAGAAAAATACTATTCTGCTGTAAAGGAAACAGTCTACAAAACACAATTGTCAAATGGATTGACAGTTTCTTTACTCCCTAAGCAAGATTTCAATGAGGTTTATGGATTTGTAACGGTTCAATTTGGTTCTGTAGATGCAACTTATACAAGCTTGGAAAAAGGTTTACGTCATCATCCAGCAGGAATTGCCCATTTTCTTGAACATAAATTGTTTGAAAGAGAAAACTCTGAGGATATAATGGCTGCTTTTACTCGATTAGGTGCGGACAGTAATGCCTTTACAAGCTTTACTAAGACCAGCTATCTTTTTTCAACAATTGACCATCTATTAGAGAATTTAGATTTGCTAGATGAGTTAGTTGGAGATGTTCATTTTACAGAAGAATCAGTTTTGAGGGAACAGGATATTATCCAGCAAGAACGAGAAATGTACCAAGATGATCCAGACTCACGTTTGTTTTTTGCAACATTAGCCAACCTTTATCCTGATACTCCTTTAGCAACAGATATAGTTGGAAGTGAAAAATCAATTTCTGAGATTCAAGTTTCAAATTTAAAAGAGAACTTTACAGACTTTTACAAACCTGTCAACATGTCACTGTTTTTAGTTGGAAATATTGATGTGGAAGTTGTTGAGGAATACTTTTCGAAAAAGGAAAAGGAAGTTTCAAACCAGTTTACGGTTTCAAAAGAGCAACTCCTTTTGCAGCCTGTGAAGCAAACAGATAGTCTTCGGATGGAAGTTTCTTCACCTAAACTTGCTGTTGCGATTAGAGGTAATGGGCAAATAACAGAAGCTGAGTCTTATCGTTACAATATTTTATTGAAATTACTATTTACGATGATGTTTGGGTGGACTTCTGATCGTTTTCAAAAGTTATATGAGACTGGGAAGTTAGATGCGTCATTGTCACTTGAGGTTGAAGTCAACAGTCGCTTTCATTTTGTGATATTGACAATGGACACCAAAGAGCCTGTTTCTCTGTCGCATCAATTTCGTAAAGCGATTCGTCAGTTTAGTAATGATGCGGATATTACCGAGGAACATTTAGATCTTGTTAAGAGTGAGATGTTTGGGGAGTTTTTCAGTAGCATGAACTCTTTGGAATTTATTGCAACTCAATACGAACCGATGGATCGCGGAGAAACAATTTTTGATTTTCCGAAAATTTTACAGGAAATTACTTTGGAGGATGTTCTAGAAGCTGGACATCGTTTGATTGATAATGGTGATCTAGTTGATTTTACAATCTTTCCAGCTTAAAAGATGACTAATACTAGAAAGAAGGAATGGTACGTATGAGAAAAAAAACAATTGGCGAGGTTCTACGTTTAGCCAGAATTAACCAGGGATTGAGTTTAGAAGAATTGCAGGAAAAAACTGAAATTCAGTTGCATTTTCTAGAAGCCATGGAGGCAGATGATTTCGATTTACTTCCTAGTACCTTCTACGCTCGTTCTTTTTTAAGAAAATATGCCTGGGCAGTAGAGTTAGATGAAGGAATTGTTTTGGATGCCTACGATTCAGGCAGTATGATTACCTACGAAGAGGTAGATGTCGATGAAGAAGACTTGTCTGGTCGCAGACGATCAAATAAGAAAAAAACGTCTTATCTCCCCTTGTTTTATTTCGTTCTATTTGCTTTGTCAATTTTAATTTTTGTCACTTACTATGTTTGGAACTACATCCAAACTCAGCCAAGTCCTTCTTCAGCTAATTATAGC
>NZ_AJQY01000027.1:0-14224 GCF_000296875.1 Streptococcus sp. GMD1S
AACATCTCTACTTCGAAGTCTGCACCAGCAAGTACACCTGAGATCAGGCGAATCGAAGTGCCAGAATTACCCATATCCAAGGCATTTTGCGGAGCTTTTAAGCCATCCATTCCAACACCTTGAATGGTAACAACCCCATATTTGTCCTCAATTTCAACACCAAGGTCACGAAAAACCTGCATGGTTGAAAGTACATCCTCTCCACGCAAAATATCATAAACCTTAGTCTCGCCCTCAGCCAAACTTCCAAAAATAATCGTACGGTGGCTGATAGACTTGTCACCTGGAACCCGGATACTGCCATGTAAGTGGCGAATGTTTGTTTTTAGTTTCATAGTTGACCTCATACTTGCAATACTTTTTCTTATTTTATCACAAAAAAGCCAGAAATTCCTGAAATTTCTGGCTTTTATACAGATAAAATACTATTTCAATAATTCTGAAACAGGTTCAAAGACAATTTTTTCAATGTCCGAAAGATAAATGGACAATTGTTGCTGTTTGGCAAAGAAATCTGACAAAAGAGCGTTCTCTTGGATTTGTTTGCTGAAAGACTGCATCTTTTCTTGGAAAGAGGCGTCTGGCATTTGTCCCGTTTGCGCCATGACTTGGATTTCTTGCTGGAAAGCGAGGTAGTCTGCAAAAATCTTGCTAGCTTGTTCATCAGCTTGGATAGCATCTTTGGCTGCCTTGACCGCCTTGTATTCTGGTAATTCGCGTAACCCGCGACTAAGTTCATTTGCACTATCGTAAATATTTGACATGATTTTCTCCTTATTTGATGACGACTGTGTAGTCCGTATTTTCTGTAATTAAGCGCTCAGCTCGTTCTAAATCTTGAGCATTTTTAAATGAAATTTGGAGAATCCCGTGAACATCCTCACGGTTTTCCTCGTTGATGTGGATATTAACCAAAGAAGTCCCACGAAGTAATTCCAAAATTCGCAAGATGACATCTTCTTCATCGGGAACATCGACATAGAGGTCGTAAGAGCTATCCACACCACCACGCTTATGTATTTCCATGGCCTGACGTTGCGCACGCGCTTGGTTGAAAAAGTTCCAGATTTGCTCTTCATCTCCCCTGCTGATGGCCTGACCAATCGCTTCCAAGCGTTCCTTGAAATCCGCAATTCGCTCTAGAATAGTCTCACGGTTAGACAAGAGAATAGAAGTCCACATACCTGGCTCGCTTTCCGCAATGCGAGTCATATCTCGAAATCCACCCGCCGCAAAGCGTCTTGCCATCTCATGTTCTTGAGCATAAACTGCTGTTTGTTCCATGAGACCTGATGCCAAGATATGGGGAAAATGGCTAATCTGTGAAGTTACTTGATCGTGCTCCTTGGCATCAATTTCAATGAAACGAGCATGGAGGCCTGAAAGTAGGTCCTTCATTTCTGAAAGGGTTTCTGGAGTGGTCAAGCTAGATGGAGTAAAGATATAGTAGGCATTTTCAAAGAGATTAACATCGGCAGAGGCAGCTCCTGTCTTGTGGCTACCAGCCATGGGATGAGCCCCGACAAAACGAATTGACTTGCCAGCCAAATATTCCTCCGCCACTTCCACAATGGCAGCCTTGGTTGAGCCCGCATCCGAGATAATGACGCCTTCTTTCAAGTTCAAACCTGCCAACTCCTGAATAAAAGCAATGGTCTGCTTGATTGGCAAGGTCAAGATGATGACATCTGCCAGAGGAGCAAAACTGGCAAAATCATCCGTCGCACGGTCAATCATCCCCCGCTCCAAGGCAATATCTCTAGAAGCCTGACTGCGATTATAACCTAGAATTTCATAATCAGGATGATCGCGTTTGATACCAAGCGCCATCGAGGCACCAATCAAACCGAGACCTGCGATATAGATGGTTTTTGCCATAGGAACTCCTTAATAGTTCTTTGTATACTCACGGTGTTTGGTTACCGCTTCTTTTAATTCCTCTAGGTTGTCCGATGAAAATTTTTCAAGGATTTCTTGCGCCAGAACCGTTGCTACAACAGCTTCCATGACTACCCCAGCTGCTGGCAGAGCGGTCGGATCACTTCTCTCCACGGTTGCCTTGTAAGGTTCGTGGGTTTCGATATCCACACTCATAAGTGGTTTGTAAAGAGTGGGAATGGGTTTCATAACTCCACGAACAACAATTGGTTGCCCATTGGTCATACCACCTTCAAAACCACCTAGATTATTGGTACGACGAGTATAGCCGTCTTCTTTAGACCAGAGAATTTCATCCATAACTTGGCTGCCTTTGCGGTAACCAGCTTCAAATCCAAGACCAAATTCCACCCCTTTAAAGGCATTGATAGAAACAACTGCTTGGGCCAATCGCGCATCTAATTTTCTGTCCCATTGAACATAGGATCCAAGGCCAACTGGAACACCTCCGACGACTGTCTCCACAACCCCACCAATGGTATCACCGTCACGCTTGATTTGGTCAATATAGTCCTTGATTTCCTGTTCCCGCTCTTGGTTGACAATAGAAACTTCAGACTGGGCAGCTCGTTCCTTAATCTCAGCGACTGTTAGATTTTCAGGTACATCGATTTCCTTACCACCAAAGACCACGACATGGTTGGCAATCTCCATATCTAGCTCAGCTAAGAGACGTTTGGCTACTGCCCCAACAGCCACTCGCATGGTGGTTTCACGGGCAGATGACCTCTCCAAGGAATTTCGCAAATCATCAAAACGGTACTTAATGCCCCCAACTAAATCGGCATGACCTGGGCGAGGATGGGTAATTTTTCTCTTGCTTTTAAGGCGGTCTTCAATGTCCTCAGCAGACATGATATCCAGCCATTTTTGGTGGTCCTTATTGATGACATCCATGGTAATAGGTGCCCCTGTCGTCTTCCCGTGACGAACGCCCGAAGTAAAGACAACCTGGTCACTCTCAATCTTCATACGGCCACCACGACCGTAGCCACCCTGACGGCGTTTAAGGTCTCCATTAATATCCTCTGCTGTCAAAGGAAGTCCAGCTGGAATTCCTTCAATAATAGCCGTCAAACGGGGGCCGTGTGATTCTCCTGCAGTTAAATATCTCATACGTTCTCCTTATTTTACCAAGTAGTCTTTCATCTCTTCCAGAGAAACTGGGTGAATGGTCGCTGAACCAAGCTCTGGAACTAAGACCAATTTCAAGGTGTTTCCACGCGCTTTTTTATCATGAGTCAAAGCTTGATAAAGTTTGTCAACATCCCAGTTTTCATAATCAACAGGCAAGCCAAATTTCTGGCACATCTCTGTAATGGACTGGGTTATTCCTTCTGGCATGAGGCCTTTCCCCTCAGCAACCTTGGAAATCTGAACCATGCCCATAGCCACAGCTTCTCCATGCATGACCTTGCCATAACCGGCAGTTGCTTCAATAGCATGACCAATAGTGTGCCCAAAATTGAGGTAAAGACGAACACCGTTATCCAACTCATCTTCGACCACCATCTTGCGCTTAACCTGACAAGAATGTTCAATCAAAGTCTCTGCATGTTCCAAAATGCTCTCTACAGAACCATCTAGCTCCATCAAGAGAGCCCATAGTTCTGGATCCTCAATCAAGCCGTACTTGATAACCTCGCCCATCCCCTCAATCAGCTCTCTTTTTCCAAGCGTTTCTAGGACAAGCGGGTCAATCAGAACCCCATCTGGTTGGGCAAAAGTTCCCACCATATTTTTAGCAAAAGGAGTATTGACACCCGTCTTTCCACCAATAGACGAATCAACCTGGGCTGTCAAACTAGTCGGAATCTGAACAAAGTGAATGCCCCGCATATAGGTAGAGGCTACAAAACCAGCCAGGTCTCCAACGACACCACCACCAAGAGCCACAATCCCATCGCTACGAGTCAAACCCTGCTTGACTAAAAATTCATAGACTTTCTGTACAGTGGTTAAATTCTTTCTTTCTTCGCCTTCTAAAAAGTCAAAAACAGCTACCTGAAAACCAGCATCTTCTAGGCTGAGTTTAACCTTCTCTGCATAGAGAGAAGCTACATGGTTATCTGTTACGATAACCACTTTTTGAGGTTGCCAGAGTTCTCGCAACCATTGACCTGCTTGCGATAGACAACCTTTTTCAATCTGAATATCATAGGGATGATGCGGAATATCGATTCTGATTTTCATAGTAGGGTCTCCTTTTCATTATTGGTATTTTTCTGTTAAGGACTGCCAAATCTCGTCTGTCGGCATTTCTTTACCTGTCCACAATTGAAAAGCTTCGGCGGCTTGATAGAGCAACATCCCCAGACCATTGACAGCTGGATTGCCCTGGCTTCTAGCCCATTTCAAAAATGGCGTCTCAAAGGGTTGGTAAATGATATCTGCAACCAAGAGAGTCTTTGGCAAATTGATGCTTTCTGGAACTGGGGACGACTGACCGTCCATTCCCACACTAGTCGCATTGACCAGTAAATCCGACTCAGCAATCCTTTCTTGCAAGACAGAAACATCTTCTAAAGCATATAAGTTCACTTTAAAACCTGTTTGCTCCTGCAACTTGTCTAGATAAGGTCTTGTTTTTTCCATAGAAGCTGAACGCACAAAGATAGAAATCTGACTGACGCCATCCAAAATAGCCTGTGCCAAGATTGATTTAGCCGCACCACCTGCCCCCAGAATGGTCATTTTCTTATCCGAGATTGTAAAAGAAGGCAAGCTCTTAAAAAATCCCTTGCCATCTGTATTATATCCAATTAACGTTCTGTCTTGATTAACAACTGTGTTGACTGCCCCAATCAAACGAACCTCATCACTCAACTCATCCAGATAAGGAATCACTTGCTCCTTGTATGGCATAGACAGGTTGATGCCAAACATCTGGTAACGGCGAATATTGGCGACTGTTTCTGCCAAATCACCCGCTTCAATCTCCCAAGCTACATAGGCACCATTAATAGCTGTCGCCTCAAAGGCCCTATTGTGGATAAAGGGTGAAATAGAGTGTTTGATGGGATTGGCAACAACTGCAGCTAAACGTGTATAGCCATCAAGCTTCATCCAAAATCTCCCTGATTTTTTTCATGTTTGATAGAGAAATCTGACCTGGGGCACTCGCTTCATCCAGACTAGCAAATGACCAACTCGAACCCGTCACATCTGAAGTAATGCGTGATACCTTGCCCATTTTTCCCATGGAAATGGTCACGTAGTCTTGCTCAGGATTGAGTGTTTTAAATCCTCGTGTGTAGTTCATCAAGTCTAAAACATCCTGCTCCGTATGGGCCATAACTGATACCTTGACCACTTTTGGAGAGAGACTGGTCAACTCAGACAGAATCTCCATCATGTTTTCTGGTGTTTCCTGGAAATTATGGTAACTCAAAACAAGATTTGGAAAATCCAACATTTCCTCAAAAACGTCCTTGTAGCTGAAGTACTCAAAATCCACATAGTCTGGTTGATAGAGTTGAGTGACTTCCTTGATGATTTGAACATACTCCTCAGAAGACAGTTCGATTTCTCCTCCCTCAGAGCGAGTCCGAAGGGTAAAGACCAGTTCGCGGCCTGCGAATTTCTCAAAGATTGCAGGTGCTACCTGTAAAATGGCTTCCTTGGCGAGGAAGTCTGCACGCCACTCGATGATATCGGCATCTTCATACCGTGTGGCATCCAGTTCTTGCACTTCTTCTAAACTTCTTGGCATTACTGAAACGATTAATTTCATTTACTAACCTTCATACTAATCACCTTGAGGTAATTACTGCTTTCATCTTTTTTATTATAGGCAAAGTCTGCTGGAAGACCATATTGGTTTAAAATTTGATATTTTCTTCCTGCAAAACCTTTATCAATTTGTTCTGTAAATTTCTGGCGGGAAACATTGGCAGCATTGGTACTGGCAATGATAATGCCTCCCGGATTTAAAATCTCTAGACTCTGGGAAATCAGCTTGTGATAGTCCTTAGCCACAGAAAATGTTTGTTTTTTATTGCGAGCAAAGCTCGGCGGATCCAGTACAATTACATCGTAGGTCAAGCTCTTTCGCTTGGCATACTTGAAGTAGTCAAAGACATCCATGACGATAAAACGATGGTTGTCTGTGCCGAGTCCATTTGCCTGAAAATGAGCTTCTGACAGCTCTCTCGACCGTTTTGCCAAGTCGACAGAAGTCGTTTCACTCGCGCCTCCCATAGCTGCAGCAACTGAAAAGGCAGCCGTATAGGAAAACATATTGAGTAAGGATTTGCCCATGGCTAGACCGTCTACCAGACTCCCACGAACATCGTGCTGATCCAGAAAAATACCTGTCATCAAGCCATCATTCATAAAAACCTGATAGAGTACACCATTTTCAAGAACAGTAAAGTAGTCTGGCGCTTTTTCACCATAGACATGAGCAGACTCGTAATCTAGACCTTTAAATCGAATCTTTTTATATACTCCCAAAATCTCAGGAAAGACTTCCTTAAAAGCCTTTACTATCAGCTCACGAATCTGGTAAACAAAGGAGTTGTACCAAGAAAAGACCACATAACCTCCGTAGAGATCAACAGTCAGACCACCAAAACCATCTCCCTCTTGGTTAAAAAGGCGAAAGGCAGTAGTCAAGTCATCTTGATAATAAGGCTTTCTAGCTTCCTTGGCCTTACGAAACAGAATTTCAAAAAAGGCTTGATTGAAAACAACCTTTTCCTTGCTGACCAACCAACCGATTCCCTTATTCTGCTGGGAAAGATAGGCGCTCCCTAAAAACTTTCCGTCTTGACTAAGAACTTCTACTTCCTGATCCGTCAGTTCAATATCTGTTAAATCGCTTGCTTCCAAAAGAACTAGACCCTTAGCTAGCTTTTTTTCAACACGTCTGCTGACCCTAATTCTATTCATAGCTACTATTATAGCAAATTTTGTGACAATTCTCAAAATAGAAAGCGTTTGTCCATTTTTACTTTAGTTTACTAAGTGTCATTTTTGTTAAAAAAAGTTTAGTCAATTCATTTTTTCTAATCCTTCTTTCCTAAACAATGAAAAATAATGGGAAATTTCAAAAAATAGACATTTCTAGAAATGAGTATAGAATTTTTACGCAAACGTTTGCGTAGTTCTGGACTTTATGGTAGAATATAACACATCATTGATAAGTAAGAGGAAAAACAATGCAAAATCAGACACTTATGCAATACTTTGAATGGTATTTGCCTCACGACGGCCAACACTGGACGCGACTGACAAATGACGCAGAGCACCTAGCAAACCTTGGCATCAGCCATGTCTGGATGCCACCTGCCTTCAAGGCAACCAACGAAAAAGATGTCGGCTATGGTGTTTACGATCTTTTTGACCTAGGTGAATTTCACCAAAAAGGGACTGTCCGTACCAAGTATGGGTTTAAAGAAGATTATCTTCAAGCCATTCAAGCCCTAAAGGCGCAGGGAATTCAACCTATGGCCGATGTGGTGCTCAATCACAAGGCTGCTGCCGATCATATGGAAGCCTTTCAGGTTATTGAAGTGGACCCTGAGGACCGTACCGTTCAATTAAGCGAGCCCTTTACTATCAATGGCTGGACTCACTTTACTTTCGATGGTCGCCAAGATACCTACAATGACTTCCACTGGCACTGGTACCACTTTACAGGTACAGACTACGATGCCAAACGCCGTAAGTCTGGCATTTACCTGATCCAAGGAGACAATAAAGGTTGGGCAAATGAGGAATTGGTCGATAACGAAAACGGCAACTACGACTACCTCATGTACGCTGACCTGGACTTTAAGCACCCTGAAGTCATCCAAAACATCTATGACTGGGCTGACTGGTTCATGGAAACGACTGGAGTGGCAGGTTTCCGCTTGGATGCCGTTAAGCACATCGACTCCTTCTTTATGGGCAATTTCATCCGTGATATGAAGGAAAAATACGGTCAAGATTTCTATGTTTTCGGAGAATTTTGGAATCCAGACAAGGAAGCCAATCTAGACTATCTCGAGAAAACAGAAGAACGCTTTGATCTTGTCGATGTTCGTCTCCACCAGAACCTCTTTGAAGCCAGTCAAGCTGGAGCAAGTTACGACCTTCGTAACATTTTCACAGATAGCTTGGTTGAACTCAAGCCTGACAAAGCAGTCACTTTCGTTGACAACCATGATACCCAACGAGGACAAGCCCTTGAGTCTACTGTTGAAGAATGGTTCAAGCCAGCAGCCTATGCCCTCATTCTATTACGCCAAGATGGTCTTCCATGTGTCTTTTACGGAGACTATTACGGCATTTCAGGGCAATTTGCTCAACAAGATTTCAGAGAAGTTCTTGACCGTCTCCTAGCCATCCGAAAAGACAGGGCATATGGGGAGCAAACAGACTACTTTGACGATGCCAACTGTATCGGTTGGGTTCGTTCAGGTGCTGAACATCAATCTCCAATCGCTGTCCTCATCTCAAATGACCAAGAAAACAGCAAATCTATGTTTGTCGGGCAAGAATGGGCTGACCAAACCTTTGTTGACCTCCTTGAAAATCATCCAGCACAAGTTACAATCAACGCTGAAGGTTATGGAGAATTTCCAGTAGCAGCGGGTTCAGTCAGTGTTTGGGCAACAAAATAAACCTATCAGTTACAAGTCAAATCCAAGCGGATTTGGCTTTTTAAGTAGGCAAAAAGACCTACCCAAATGGATAGATCTTTATTGTCTTACAATTTACCTGCTACTGCATCCAAGAGTTCTTGAATTTTCGCTTGGTTGCTTCCTCCTGCCATAGCCATGTCTGGTTTACCACCACCACGTCCATCGACGATTGGAGCCAATTCTTTAACCAAGTTTCCTGCGTGTACATCTTTAGTCTTGCTTGCTACGAGGACATTGACCTTGTAACCAATAGCGGCAACTAGGACAAGCACATCAGAGTAGTCTTTTTGTTTCCAGTTATCCGCAAAGGTACGAAGGGCACTTGCATCTGATACAGAAACTTGGCTTGCAATGTAACGGTGTCCGTTGACTTCCTTCACATCCTTAAAGACATCACCTGCCGCTGCAGCTGCTGCTTTTTCCTTCAATTCTGCATTTTCTTTTTGCAATTGACGGAGTTGCTCTTGAAGGCCTTCAACCTTGTGAGGTACTTCCTTGAGTTGAGGTGCTTTAAGAGTTGATGCAACAGCTTTAAGAGCGTCTTCTTGTTCACGGTAGGCTTCAAAGGCTTCTTTACCAGTCACTGCCAAGATACGACGAGTTCCTGAACCAATCCCTTCTTCTTTGACAATCTTGAAGAGACCGATTTCAGAAGTATTGCCAACGTGGGTACCACCACAGAGTTCCACTGAGTAGTCACCGATGGTCACAACACGAACTTCCTTACCGTATTTCTCACCAAAGAGGGCCATAGCTCCCATTTCTTTAGCCGTGTCAATATCTGTCTCAACAGTTTCTACAGCAATTGCTTCCCAAATTTTCTCATTAACTTGCTGTTCAATGGCGCGCAACTCTTCAGGAGTCACAGCTTGGAAGTGAGTAAAGTCAAAGCGAAGAAATTCTACTTCGTTCAGAGATCCTGCTTGTGTCGCATGGTGGCCAAGGATATTGTGAAGAGCCGCATGGAGCAAGTGAGTCGCTGTGTGGTTTTTCATGACACGGTGACGGCGATTAGTATCGATTGCCAAGGTATATTCTTGATTCAAAGCAAGTGGTGCAAGAACTTCGACAGTATGAAGAGCTTGTCCGTTTGGTGCTTTTTGCACGTCCGTTACAGTCGCTACGACATTTCCTTTAGCATCCAAGATTTGACCGTGGTCAGCTACTTGTCCACCCATTTCAGCGTAGAATGGTGTTTCCGCAAAGATAAGAGAGGCAGTTCCTTCTGAAACAACGTTTACTTCTGCATTGTCCGCTACGATAGCAACAAGTCTACTAGCTAGTTTTTCTTTTTTGTAGTTAAATCGGCTTTCCACTGTAATGTTTTGAAGGGTTTCATTTTGCATTCCCATTGAGCCGCCTTTGACAGCTGACGCACGCGCACGTTCTTGCTGTTCTTTCATGGCTGCTTCAAAACCTTCACGGTCTACAGTCATCCCTGCTTCTTCAGCGATTTCTTCTGTCAATTCAACTGGGAATCCATATGTATCGTAAAGTTTGAAGACATCTTGCCCAGCGATAACGTTTTGACCTTTCGCTTTCAAATCAGCTACAATAGTTTCTGCAAAGTGTTGACCTGAGTGAAGGGTACGAGCAAATGACTCTTCCTCGCTCTTGACAATTTTCTCGATAAAGTCACGTTTTTCAAGCACTTCTGGGTAGTAGCTTTCCATGATTTTTCCAACAGTTGGAACGAGTTTGTAAAGGAAAGGCTCGTTGATACCCAATTTTTGACCGTGCATAGAAGCACGACGGAGGAGACGACGAAGGACATAACCACGGCCTTCATTTCCTGGAAGAGCACCATCACCGATGGCAAATGAAAGGGAACGGATGTGGTCAGCGATGACCTTGAAGCTCATGTTATCGCCATCTTGGTCGTAGACCTTACCTGACAATTTCTCAACTTCACGGATAATCGGCATGAAGAGGTCCGTTTCAAAGTTTGTCTTAGCCCCTTGGATAACAGCCACCAAACGCTCCAAACCAGCGCCCGTATCAATGTTCTTGTGTGGCAATTCTTTGTATTCGCTACGAGGAACAGCAGGATCAGCGTTAAATTGTGACAAAACGATATTCCAGATTTCGATGTAACGGTCGTTTTCGATATCTTCTGCAAGCAGACGAAGACCAATATTTTCTGGGTCAAATGCTTCTCCACGGTCAAAGAAGATTTCTGTATCAGGTCCAGAAGGTCCAGCACCGATTTCCCAGAAGTTGTCTTCGATTGGGATCAAGTGGCTTGGGTCCACTCCTACTTCAATCCAGCGGTTATAAGAATCCTTATCGTCTGGATAGTAGGTCATATAAAGTTTTTCAGCTGGGAAATCAAACCATTCTGGGCTTGTCAAGAGCTCATAAGCCCAAGTGATGGCTTCATCACGGAAATAATCACCAATAGAGAAGTTCCCCAACATTTCAAACATAGTATGGTGGCGCGCAGTCTTCCCTACGTTTTCAATATCGTTAGTACGGATAGCTTTTTGCGCATTGGTAATACGTGGATTTTCAGGGATAATGGTTCCGTCAAAGTATTTCTTAAGGGTTGCTACCCCAGAGTTAATCCACAAAAGAGTTGGGTCATTTACAGGAACCAAGCTGACTGATGGTTCGACAGAGTGGCCTTTACTTGCCCAGAAATCAAGCCACATTTGGCGAACTTGAGCACTAGATAGTTGTTTCATAATATCTCCTTATTTACTTGTTTAATTTGATTGGCTTTCCAGCATCTCCACATAGTCAATCGCGACACAAAGGGAAACGACTAGGTCTGCATACGAGTCTTCATAGACGGTTACGGTGTAAGTCGAGGTTAAATGAAAAATCTCTTTCCGAATCTCAGCAATCACTTGGTCACGATCATCTAGCAATTTGAAATTTAAATCCCAGATATTACCCTCGATACGAAGCCCGAGATTATCAAACTCATACTTATCTCGCCAGAAGGTCAACTTCTTACGAATAACGAAATTGGAACCATTTCGTAGCTGAATAGTAAATCGAGGAAGCAAAGTGAAAAATTCTTTACTAATTTCACTGACTTGCTCACCATAGGCGTCATAGATGGTAAAGGTCTTAGGAATTTGGAAGAAAGAGCCTTCCACCTGATAGTTCACTACTCCCCTATCATCTTTGATATCGAAGCGTTCGCCCCCAAGACGAAACTTTTGTTTCACGAGAAATGTCTTCATAAACACCTCCAAAAATCAAAAGACAAGTCCATATCACGAAGGGCGAAAAACCGCGGTACCACCTTCATTCAATGAACTTGTCATTCTCTTATTCTTATGCAATTGTCTGATTGAGTAGCATGATTTCCTACCTTAGATGGCTCGCAGCACCGCCAATTCTCTGGACTAAGATAACTGAAAATCAATTCTCAACTTTTTTATTATATCGTTTTTTGGGTTCTGCGTCAACTAGGAAAACTGACAAGAAAGCATATCTCCTACTTCCGGTACATTTTAAACTGGAGGAAGAGGTCACTATATTTTCCTGTCCATTTATGGTCAAATTTCTCATAAACTTCCAAGTGTTTCATAGTATCAGCGTCTGGATAGAAGGATTTGTCCTCACGAGTCTCCTCTGGGAGCATTTCCTTTGCTGGTAGGTTTGGTGTTGAGTAACCTACATACTCCGCATTTTTCAGAGCATTTTCGGGTTTTAACATAAAGTTGATAAAGGCATAGGCAGCATCCTGGTTTTTCACGGTTTTTGGAATGACCATGTTATCAAACCAGAGATTGCTGGCCTCAGTCGGAACGACATACTTGAGGTTAGGATTTTTCTCCAACATCTGGCTGGCTTCCCCAGAGAAAGTCACACCGATAGCAGCGTTGTTCTGAATCATGTAACCCTTCATCTCATCCGCCACAATGGCCTTGATATTTGGAGTCAATTTGTAGAGCTTATCCACTGTCTCTTCCAACTGCTGAGGATCCTTGGAGTTGAGACTGTAACCAAGTGAGTTAAGCCCGAGTCCCAGCACCTCACGCGCCCCATCAAAGAGCATGATGGAATCCTTGTATTCTGGTTTCCAGAGGTCATCCCAATGCTCAGGCGCCTCCTCTACCATGGTTTCATTGTAAACAATTCCCAAGGTTCCCCAGAAGTACGGGATGGAGAATTTGTTGCCCGGGTCAAAGGACTGGTTGAGGAACTCAGGTCCGATATTTTCGATTCCTTCAATTTTTGAATAATCAAGCGGAACCAAGAGGTCTTCGTCCTTCATCTTGTTGATCATGTATTCACTTGGGATGGCAATATCATAGGTTGTTCCACCCTGCTTGATCTTGGTATACATGGCTTCATTGGAGTCAAAGGTCTCGTACTGTACTTGGATTCCTGTTTCTTCTGTGAATTTCTCCAAGAGTTCTGGATCGATATAGTCCCCCCAGTTGTAGATAACCAATTTCTGACTGTCTCGGCTATTGATTTTACTATCTAGATGAGTCGCAATCCCCCACAAGACAAGGATAATCGCTACAATTCCTGCTAAAAATGAATAGAGTTTTTTCATGCTTGCTCCTCCTTCTCACGTGAGATAAAGTAATAGCCAACAACTAGGATAATACTAAAGAGAAAGACAAGGGCAGACAGGGCATTGATTTCTAGCGAAATTCCCTTACGAGCACGAGAGTAAATCTCGACTGACAGGGTTGAAAAGCCATTTCCCGTCACAAAGAAGGTCACGGCAAAATCATCTAGCGAATAGGTGAAGGCCATGAAATAACCTGCAATGATAGACGGAGTCAGATAAGGTAGCATGATTTCCTTAAACATCTGAAACTGGCTGGCTCCCAAGTCATAGGCCGCATGGATCATGTCATCATTCATTTCCTTGAGACGAGGCAAGACCATCAAGACCACGATAGGGATGGAAAAGGCCACGTGGCTAGATAGAACCGTCAAAAAGCCAAGTGAAAACTTAAGCTGGGTAAAGAGAATCAAGAAACTGGCACCAATCATAACGTCAGGCGCAACCATGAGGATATTATTGAGTGATAAAAAGGCTTCTTGGTATTTCTTACGAGACTGGTAGATATAGATAGCACCGAAAGTCCCGATAATGGTCGCAATCAAGGAAGCTAGAAAGGCCAAGAAAAAGGTTTGAGTGAGGATCAACATGAGACGGCCATCACCAAACATGGTTTTAAAATGGCTCAAGCTAAAGCCGGTAAAACTATTCATATCATCCCCTGCGTTAAAGGCGTAGCCAATCAGGTAAAAAATTGGCAAATAAAGGACGATAAAGACAAAGGCTAGGTAGAGATTGGCAAATTTTTTCATCGTTCTCTCCTTTCCTTGGTCACCCACATGGTGATGAACATGGTCAGGATGAGGATCACACCAATGGTTGAACCCATACCATAGTTATCATTGGTCAGGAAGTTCTGCTCAATAGCCGTTCCCAGCGTGATAACGCGGTTCCCACCGATTAAACGTGTCAGCATGAAGAGACTCAAACTTGGGATAAAGACAGACTGAACCCCACTTCTCACTCCATTCATCGATAGAGGGAAAATGACATGGCGGAAGGTCTCCCACTTGGTCGCACCGAGGTCATAACTGGCATTGATGAGATTGTTGTCCATATCATCCAAGACATTGAAAATCGGCAAAATCATAAAGGGAAGCTCGATGTAGCTTGCGAC
>NZ_AJQY01000028.1:0-14094 GCF_000296875.1 Streptococcus sp. GMD1S
CCAGATCCAGTTACAGTGAAACGTGTGGATAAGAATGGCACCCCAGTTACTGCGACTTACAGCCCAGAGTTTACTAAGGTGACTCCAACTGGTAAAGATACTTCTTCAGTTAACATTAAGGGTCTTGTTCAAACAGGTACGCCAACATTTGAAGGTGGTAATCCGCTTGTTCCAATCGATGAAACTGTGGCGGCGACATTTGAAGATGGAACAACTGAAAAAGTGATTCCAGGTGAAGGAACTTATGCAATCTCACTAGATGGCATCGTCACCTTCACTCCAGAAGCTAATTTTGTAGGAAAAGGAACAGGCGTAACGATTGTCCGCAAGGATAAGAATGGTACTCCAGTTACTGCAAGCTATCGCCCAACAGTTGTAGATCCATCTACTGGTCATGACACGACTTCTACAGGAGCAAAAGGCCAACCACAAGTGGCAACACCAACGTTTGAAAGACATATCGATAGTACAGTTCCACCAACCTTTGAGGATGGCAGCACGACTATGGTTGTTCCGGGTGAAGGAAGCTATACAATTGATAAAGATGGTCAAATTACCTTTACTCCAGAACCAGACTTTGTTGGTACAGCTAAAGGATTGGTTGTGAAACGTCTGGATGTGTATGGAAATGTAGTTATTGCTCATTACACACCAACTGTCCTTGGACAAACACAAGTGAGTGATGCGACATCAGAAGGTCTTAAAGGTCAAACTCAGACTGGTAAACCAAACTTTACAGGTGATGTCGATCTGACAGTTCCGCCAACCTTTGAAGATGGAACAACTGAAAAAGTCGTTCCAGGCGAAGGAACTTATGTAATCTCACCAGATGGCACCGTCACCTTTACTCCTGAGGTAAACTTTGTAGGACAATCCAAAGGTGTGAAAGTGATCCGTAAAGACCGTAATGGAAATATCATTTCAGGATTCTATACTCCAACAGTAGTAGAACTTCCAGAGCAAGTGAAGCCGTCTGATAAAAAAGAACTTTCAGTACCTGATTCGAAACCAGATCAATTGACTCAAAACATCTCTGTAGAAAAAAATCAACTTCCAAATACAGGAAGTCAAGAAGATGGTTTGAAAAATCTAGGAATTCTAACAACCCTAGCAGGTGTCATGACACTTGGATTGCTAGGTAAAAAGAAACGAAACGATGAATCAGACTAATCATTTTTAAGAACCGAGAAATCGGTTCTTTTTTATGACATTTGTCATATTTCCTAGTGACAGAAGCATCTAGCTCCGTTTACTTCAAAGGACTATAATTGAAGTATGAAATGGAGGAAGAAGAAATGAAAAATAAAATGATTGTCGCAGTGAGTTTAGTAGCAGCAGGAGTTATGACCTATCTCATGTTTTCAGGATTGGACGAGGGTTTCTACCATTTTCCTTGGGAGCTCTTTGCTGGCTTTGGAATGATGTCTTGGCTTGTCAGAGAAGGTTTGAAATTATTCAGAGATGTGAAAAAGGAGTTTGAGGAATGAAAAAAGCAATCATCTATCTCTTTATCGGCTTGTCACTCTTGGTATGGTTAGTGGAAATGTTTACTGGTTGGTTTGACCAAACCTTGCTTCGGCAATTCATTCGTGGTGCTTGGGGTTTTGGATTTATGATTTTCGTTGTTTTCCCTATGGGAATGAAGTGGTTGAAAGGAGAATCTCATGACTGTGATTAAAGTTGAGAAATTGAGTAAGAAAATAAAAGACAAGGAGATCTTGCGGAACATCTCCTTTGAAATCAACGATGGTGAATGTGTCGCCTTGATCGGACCTAACGGAGCAGGTAAGACGACCTTGATTGATTGCCTCTTGGGCGACAAGTTCGTGAGCTCAGGTCAGATAGCTATTCAAGGCTTTGCACCAACAGATCCTCGATTAAAGCAGCTTATTTCTATCTTACCTCAAGAAAATACGGTGGTTCAAGACTTGAAAGTGAAAGAACTCTTATCCTTCTTTCAATCAATCTATCCAAACAGTCTCTCCAATCAAGAAATTGATGACTTGCTGAGATTTTCGGACAAACAGAAAAATCAGCTAGCGGGCAAGTTGTCTGGTGGGCAAAAACGTTTGTTCTCTTTTGTGTTGTCTTTAATAGGTCGTCCGAAAATTCTATTTTTAGACGAGCCAACTGCTGCCATGGATACCTCGACTCGTCAGCATTTTTGGGAAATTGTCAATCAGTTAAAGAAAAATGGTGTCACCATTGTCTATTCTTCCCACTATATCGAAGAGGTAGAACATACGGCTGACCGCATTTTGGTCCTCCACAAGGGAGAATTGATTCGCGATACGACGCCTTATGCCATGCGTGGTGAAGAACAAGAAAAACACTTTACGGTACCTCTAACTTATCAGGAAGTTATCAGCACTTTGGACCAGGTTCAAGAGCTTGAAATCAAGCAAAATGCTCTTTCCTTCACAACCAAAGAAGCCAGCCAGGTATGGAAAGTCTTGCAAGATCAGGGCTGCATGATCGAAGAAATTGAAGTTCGCAATCGAACTCTCTTAGACAGTATCTTCGAAACGACTCAAGATTAAAGGAGATTGACGATGAAAAATATGACAAGTCTCATGAAAGTGGAAATCATTCTGATGAAACGGCAAGCAGTCTACTACTTGCTATCCATCGGACTTCCAAGTGTGTTTTACCTTATCTTTTCTGGTATGATGTCAGGGTCAGATATTCCAGAAATTGCTCTTCAAGCCTATCTTTTTGCCATGACGCTCTTTAGTATCATGTCAAGTGCTTTTTTCAGTATCCCAAGCACACTCGAGTCTGATAAGACAAACAACTGGCAAAAATTGATTCAACATTCTCCCGTATCTATGGTAGAATATTATGTATCAAAACTGTTCAGTACCCTACTGACTTTCTTGTTATCAATTACAGTTGTCTTTTCAGTTGGTCATTTTGTCCGTGGAGTGACTCTGCCTTGGCTTGACTGGATGGTAATTGGTGCTATTTTGCTGATCGGAAGCGTTGTCTTTATCAGCATGGGGGTCTTGGTGAGCTTGCTACCCAGTGCTCAACTGATGACGGTTGTTGGAAATATTGCCTATATTGCTTTGGCTGTTCTAGGTGGACTGTGGTTCCCCTTGGATTCCTTCCCAGAATGGCTCCAATCTATTGGAAAGCTGACTCCAACCTATCAACTGATGCAGGTCGTCTCTACTTATTTGGAACACCATGAATTTAATATTCTTTCTGCCTTGGTTGTGCTAGGCTATACAGTTTTCTTTGGTGTACTGGTAATCCAGCTGAAAAAAAGGATTGAGGTAAAATAAATCTATGTTGGAAAAATTTAAAAACATTCATTATATGTTTCATATTTCAATTGTGTTTATCATCTTTCCTATAGCGGGCGTCATCGTTGGAGATTACCCGCTTTTAACCTTGCTATGGACCCTACTATTTGTACTTGCCTTCTATTTGGTTTTAATCAGTCAGAATCGCACCGTGCAGTGGCTAGCATGGTGGTCCATGCTTGTCTACATTTTTTATACATCTGTTTGGCTAAGTTCAGGTTTCACATGGTTTATCTTTTATTTATCCAATCTCCTTATTTATGAGCTGGATGAGATTTCTTTTCACTCTTGGCGTTTTGTCAGTTTTATTGTCCTGCAACCATTTATTCTGACCGGAATCTATATGGTCAATCATGTTAGTCCCTGGCAGCTACTCTTTTTCTTGGTGACCTTTATCTTTTCCGATGCAATGACCTTTGGTCTTTATCGAATTCGATTGTCGGAGGACATAAAAGAAGAAAAGATGAAACAAAATGCCAAGCTCAATCTTTTCTTGGCTGAAAACGAACGCAGTCGTATCGGTCAGGATCTCCATGACAGCCTAGGTCATACCTTTGCCATGTTGAGTGTGAAGACGGACCTTGCCCTCCAGCTTCTTCAAATGCAGGCCTATCCTCAAGTGGAAAAAGAATTAAAAGAAATTCATCAAATCAGTAAAGAATCCATGAATGAAGTCCGTACAATTATCGAAAATCTTAAAACAAGAACCCTTGCTTCCGAGTTTGCGACTGTTAAAAAAATGCTGGAAATTGCAGGAATTGAAACGGAAATCAATCACCAACTAGATACAGCTAGCCTAACTCAGGAATTAGAATCAACGGCCTCCATGATTTTGCTTGAGTTAGTGACCAACATCATCAAGCATGCTAAAGCATCGAAAGCTTACTTGAAATTAGAACGAACTGAGAAAGAACTCATCCTAACAGTGAGAGATGATGGCTGTGGCTTTGCTTCACTAAAAGGAGATGAACTCCATACCGTTCGAGACCGTGTCCTTCCTTTTTCAGGAGAAGTAAAGGTGATCATTCAGAAACATCCGACTGAAGTGCAGGTTCGGCTACCTTATAAGGAGAGAAATTAAGATGAAATTACTTGTTGCAGAAGATCAAAGTATGTTGCGAGATGCTATGTGCCAGTTGCTTACCTTTCAACCAGATGTAGAGTCTGTCCTACAAGCCAAGGATGGCCAAGAAGCAATCCAACTCTTAGAAAAGGAGTCTATAGATATCGCCATTCTTGACGTAGAAATGCCTGTTAAGACAGGCCTCGAAGTCTTGGAGTGGATACGAGCAGAAAAGCTAGAAACAAAGGTGGTTGTGGTGACGACCTTCAAACGTCCCGGATATTTTGAACGTGCGGTCAAGGCTGGAGTGGATGCTTATGTCTTGAAAGAAAGAAGCATTGCAGACCTCATGCAAACCTTGCACACTGTTCTCGAAGGACGCAAGGAATATTCGCCTGAATTGATGGAAGTGGTGATGACGCATCCTAACCCGTTAACAGAGCAAGAAATCGCTGTTTTAAAGGGAATTGCTCAGGGCTTATCCAATCAAGAGATTGCAGACCAGCTTTATCTATCAAATGGAACCGTCCGAAACTATGTCACCAATATTCTTTCGAAACTAGATGCTGGTAATCGAACAGAGGCAGCCAACATTGCAAAAGAATCTGGTTGGCTTTGATAAGAAGGGTTAAAAAATTCCGAAACGATAACTTGAATCAAAGGAAATCCATACTAGAAAGGAGGAGGTAAATCGCCTCCTTTTCTGGTTTAGAAAAGCGGTGAAAGCTAGTGTCAAAGAGTTAAAAGATCAGAATAAAAATGAAAAATATCTTGACAATGAAGGAAAAATTGTGTTACAATAATAGACGGTACTTTTTACTTTTGGTCTCTCAAAAGTGTACAGGGACGTGCTGACAAATGTTGCAAAAGTACACACAGATGGTAGCTGTCACCAAGTGTATCATCACCAAAAATAAAAAAACACAGGAGAATGTAGATGCCTACAATTAACCAATTGGTTCGCAAACCGCGTAAATCAAAAGTAGAAAAATCTAAATCACCAGCTTTGAACGTTGGTTACAACAGTCATAAAAAAGTTCAAACAAACGTTTCTTCACCACAAAAACGTGGTGTTGCAACTCGTGTGGGAACAATGACACCTAAAAAACCTAACTCTGCCCTTCGTAAATTCGCTCGTGTACGTTTGAGCAACCTTATCGAAGTTACTGCCTACATCCCAGGTATCGGACACAACTTGCAAGAGCACAGCGTGGTGCTTCTTCGTGGTGGACGTGTAAAAGACCTTCCAGGGGTACGTTACCATATCGTCCGTGGTGCACTTGATACTGCAGGTGTTAACGATCGTAAACAAGGCCGTTCTAAATACGGTACTAAACGTCCAAAAGCATAAGGAAAGGGGATAAAGAGAAATGAGTCGTAAAAATAGAGCTCCAAAACGTGACGTATTGCCAGATCCGCTTTACAATTCACAACTAGTTACTCGTCTTATCAACCGCGTTATGCTTGATGGTAAACGTGGTACAGCTGCTTCAATCGTTTACGGTGCTTTTGAGCAAATCAAAGAAGCTACTGGAAACGATGCACTTGAAGTATTTGAAACAGCTATGGAAAACATCATGCCTGTACTTGAAGTACGTGCACGTCGTGTTGGTGGATCTAACTACCAAGTCCCAGTTGAAGTTCGTCCAGAACGTCGTACAACACTTGGACTTCGTTGGTTGGTAACCATCGCTCGCCTTCGTGGTGAACACACAATGCAAGACCGTCTTGCAAAAGAAATCTTGGATGCTGCGAACAACACTGGTGCAGCAGTTAAGAAACGTGAAGACACTCACCGTATGGCTGAAGCTAACCGTGCCTTCGCACACTTCCGTTGGTAAAATCATGATGCTAGGAACGGTAAGGATGCAAGGTGAAAATAGGAAACTGACGCAGTATTCGACGAATACAAGGAAGTTTATCTTTTTCACACAGCATCCCGTTCCGGCTCAAATAGGCTAATTAACTTTAGCCCGAGTTCAATTCAACTTATCTACAAGTTGAAACCAACAAAAACAAGATAAACATTGAGAACGGGTAGGTCCTGCCTATCCGTTTTTATTAAAATCGTGTTATAATAGAATAGAAATTAAAATAAATAGGAGAAACAAACCTCATGGCACGCGAATTTTCACTTGAAAAAACTCGTAATATCGGTATCATGGCTCACGTCGATGCCGGTAAAACAACAACTACTGAGCGTATTCTTTACTACACTGGTAAAATCCACAAAATCGGTGAAACTCACGAAGGTGCGTCACAAATGGACTGGATGGAGCAAGAGCAAGAACGTGGTATCACTATCACATCTGCTGCGACAACAGCTCAATGGAACAACCACCGCGTAAACATCATCGACACACCAGGACACGTGGACTTCACAATCGAAGTACAACGTTCTCTTCGTGTATTGGACGGTGCGGTTACTGTTCTTGACTCACAATCAGGTGTTGAGCCTCAAACTGAAACAGTTTGGCGTCAAGCAACTGAGTACGGAGTTCCACGTATCGTATTTGCTAACAAAATGGACAAAATCGGTGCTGACTTCCTTTACTCAGTAAGCACACTTCACGACCGTCTTCAAGCAAACGCACACCCAATCCAATTGCCAATCGGTGCTGAAGATGACTTCCGCGGTATCATCGACTTGATCAAGATGAAAGCTGAAATCTATACTAACGACCTTGGTACAGATATCCTTGAAGAAGATATTCCAGCTGAATACCTTGACCAAGCTCAAGAATACCGTGAAAAATTGGTTGAAGCAGTTGCTGAAACTGATGAAGACTTGATGATGAAATACCTTGAAGGTGAAGAAATCACTAACGAAGAATTGAAAGCTGCTATCCGTAAAGCAACTATCAACGTTGAATTCTTCCCAGTATTGTGTGGTTCTGCCTTCAAGAACAAGGGTGTTCAATTGATGCTTGATGCGGTTATCGACTACCTTCCAAGCCCACTTGACATCCCAGCGATCAAAGGTATCAACCCAGATACAGACGAAGAAGAAACTCGCCCAGCATCTGACGAAGAGCCATTCGCAGCTCTTGCCTTCAAGATCATGACTGACCCATTCGTAGGTCGTTTGACATTCTTCCGTGTATACTCAGGTGTTCTCCAATCAGGTTCTTACGTATTGAACACTTCTAAAGGTAAACGTGAACGTATCGGACGTATCCTTCAAATGCACGCTAACAGCCGTCAAGAAATTGACACTGTTTACTCAGGTGATATCGCTGCTGCCGTTGGTTTGAAAGATACTACAACTGGTGACTCATTGACAGATGAAAAAGCTAAAATCATCCTTGAGTCAATCAACGTTCCAGAACCAGTTATCCAATTGATGGTTGAGCCTAAATCTAAAGCAGACCAAGACAAGATGGGTATCGCCCTTCAAAAATTGGCTGAAGAAGATCCAACATTCCGCGTTGAAACAAACGTTGAAACTGGTGAAACAGTTATCTCTGGTATGGGTGAGCTTCACCTTGATGTCCTTGTTGACCGTATGCGTCGTGAGTTCAAAGTTGAAGCGAACGTAGGTGCTCCTCAAGTATCTTACCGTGAAACATTCCGCGCTTCTACTCAAGCACGTGGATTCTTCAAACGTCAGTCTGGTGGTAAAGGTCAATTCGGTGATGTATGGATTGAATTTACTCCAAACGAAGAAGGTAAAGGATTCGAATTCGAAAACGCAATCGTCGGTGGTGTGGTTCCTCGTGAATTTATCCCAGCGGTTGAAAAAGGTTTGGTAGAATCTATGGCTAACGGTGTTCTTGCAGGTTACCCAATGGTTGACGTTAAAGCTAAGCTTTACGATGGTTCATACCACGATGTCGACTCATCTGAAACTGCCTTCAAGATCGCGGCTTCACTTGCCCTTAAAGAAGCTGCTAAATCAGCACAACCAGCTATCCTTGAGCCAATGATGCTTGTAACCATCACTGTTCCAGAAGAAAACCTTGGTGATGTTATGGGTCACGTAACTGCTCGTCGTGGACGTGTAGATGGTATGGAAGCACACGGTAACAGCCAAATCGTTCGTGCTTACGTTCCGCTTGCTGAAATGTTCGGTTACGCAACAGTTCTTCGTTCTGCATCTCAAGGACGTGGTACCTTCATGATGGTATTTGACCACTACGAAGATGTACCTAAGTCAGTACAAGAAGAAATCATTAAGAAAAACAAAGGTGAAGACTAATCAGTCCTCACTCTAGAAGGAAGTCACTTAGTGGCTTCCTTTTTTGTCTTTAACTATTCATTTTTGCTGAATATAGTATACGAATTTGGTCGCTAAGTGAGAAAAATACTAATTCTACCAAGTAAGAAAATATTCTAATTTGATAAATTAAAGTAAATAAAGGTTCTGAATTCCGTAGAAAAATTAATAAAAATGAGGGAAAGATTCATAAATACACTTTTAGATAGAAAATTCAGAAAATTGACTCTTTTGCCTTGAAAATTTTTGAAAAAATGGTATGATAGTAACAAGCTATTTTTTTAAGAGAAGAGAAAGGGGAATAATGGAGAAAATCAGTTTAGAATCTCCTAAGACGGGGTCGGACCTAGTTTTGGAAACACTTCGGGACTTAGGGATTGATACCATTTTTGGTTATCCTGGTGGTGCGGTCTTACCTTTGTATGATGCGATATACAATTTTAAAGGTATTCGCCACATCTTAGGACGCCATGAGCAAGGTTGTCTTCACGAAGCTGAAGGATATGCCAAATCAACTGGAAAGTTGGGCGTTGCCGTCGTCACGAGTGGGCCGGGAGCAACAAATGCCATTACAGGGATTGCAGATGCCATGAGCGATAGCGTTCCCCTTTTGGTCTTTACAGGTCAGGTTGCGCGAGCTGGAATTGGGAAAGATGCTTTTCAGGAGGCGGACATCGTGGGGATTACCATGCCCATTACCAAGTACAATTACCAAGTTCGTGAGACAGCAGATATTCCCCGTATCATTACGGAAGCTGTTCATATCGCAACGACAGGTCGTCCAGGTCCTGTTGTGATTGACTTGCCAAAGGATGTATCAGCTCTAGAGACAGATTTCATCTATTCACCGGAGGTGAATTTACCAAGTTACCAACCGACGCTTGAACCGAATGACATGCAAATCAAGAAAATCTTGAAGCAATTGTCAAAAGCCAAGAAACCTGTTTTGTTAGCAGGCGGTGGTATCAGCTATGCGGAAGCTTCTAAAGAGCTCAATGAATTTGCTGAACGTTACCAAATTCCAGTAGTCACTAGTCTTTTGGGGCAAGGAACCATTGCAACGAGTCATCCGCTCTTTCTAGGGATGGGAGGAATGCACGGTTCTTTCGCAGCCAATATTGCAATGACGGAAGCGGACTTTATGATTAGTATTGGTTGCCGTTTCGATGACCGCTTGACTGGGAACCCTAAGACCTTCGCGAAGAATGCTAAGGTTGCCCATATCGATGTTGACCCAGCTGAGATTGGTAAGATTATCAGTGCAGATATTCCTGTAGTGGGAGATGCTAAGAAAGCCTTGCAGATGCTACTGGCAGAACCAACTGTTCATAACAATACTGAAAAGTGGATTGAAAAAGTCACCAAGGACAAGAATCGAGTTCGTTCTTATGATAAGAAAGAACGTGTGGTTCAACCTCAGGCTGTCATTGAACGCATCGGTGAGTTGACGCATGGGGATGCTATTGTTGTTACTGACGTTGGACAACACCAAATGTGGACAGCCCAGTATTATCCTTACCAAAATGAGCGTCAGTTAGTCACTTCAGGTGGTTTGGGTACCATGGGATTCGGAGTTCCTGCAGCTATCGGAGCCAAGATTGCCAATCCAGAAAAAGAAGTCATCCTTTTTGTCGGTGATGGTGGCTTCCAAATGACCAACCAAGAGCTAGCGATCCTAAACATCTACAAGGTGCCGATTAAGGTTGTCATGTTGAATAACCACTCACTAGGAATGGTTCGTCAGTGGCAGGAATCCTTCTATGAGGGTAGAACTTCTGAGTCAGTCTTTGATACACTTCCTGACTTCCAGTTGATGGCACAGGCTTATGGCATCAAAAACTATAAATTTGATAATCCAGAGACGATAGAGAAGGATCTAGAAGTCATTCTGGAGGATGTGCCCATGTTTATCGAGGTGGATATTTCTCGTAAGGAACAGGTCTTACCGATGGTACCAGCTGGTAAGAGCAATCATGAGATGTTGGGGGTGAAGTTCCATGCGTAGAATGTTAACAGCTAGATTGCAAAACCGTTCAGGAGTTTTGAATCGTTTTACAGGTGTCCTTTCTCGTCGTCAAGTCAATATTGAGAGTATCTCGGTTGGTGCGACAGAGAACCCCAATGTATCTCGTATCACCATCATTATTGATGTAGCATCTCATGATGAAGTAGAGCAAATCATTAAACAGCTCAATCGTCAGATTGATGTGATTCGCATTCGAGATATCACAGATAAACCACACTTGGAAAGAGAAGTTATCTTGGTAAAAGTATCTGCTCCTGCTGAGAAGCGTGCAGAAATCTTGGCCATTATCCAACCTTTCCGTGCAACGGTAGTAGATGTGGCTCCAAGCTCAATCACCATCCAGATGACGGGAAATGCTGAAAAGAGTGAAGCTTTATTACGAGTGATTCGACCATATGGTATTAAAAATATCGCTCGTACGGGTGCAACTGGATTTACCCGCGACTAATACTCTTTGATTTTCATTGAGTATAAAATCCAGTTTAAATTTGTTAAACCAGCCTATAAGGCAATAAAAATAGAAAAGAGAGAAAAACTATGGCAGTTCAAATGGAATACGAAAAAGATGTTAAAGTAGCAGCGCTTGACGGTAAAAAAATCGCCGTAATCGGTTATGGTTCACAAGGACATGCGCATGCGCAAAACTTGCGTGACTCAGGTCGTGATGTCATCATCGGTGTGCGTCCAGGTAAATCTTTTGACAAAGCAAAAGAAGATGGTTTTGACACTTACACAGTAGCAGAAGCAACTAAATTGGCTGACGTTATCATGATCTTGGCACCAGACGAAATCCAACAAGAATTGTACGAAGCAGAAATCGCTCCAAACTTGGAAGCTGGAAATGCTGTTGGATTTGCTCATGGTTTCAATATCCACTTTGAATTTATCAAAGTTCCTGCAGATGTAGATGTCTTCATGTGTGCTCCTAAAGGACCAGGACACTTGGTACGTCGTACTTACGAAGAAGGATTTGGTGTGCCAGCTCTTTACGCAGTTTACCAAGATGCAACAGGAAATGCGAAAAACATTGCTATGGACTGGTGTAAAGGTGTTGGGGCAGCTCGTGTTGGTTTGCTTGAAACAACTTACAAAGAAGAAACTGAAGAAGATTTGTTTGGTGAACAAGCCGTACTTTGTGGTGGTTTGACTGCCCTTATCGAAGCAGGTTTTGAAGTCTTGACAGAAGCAGGCTATGCCCCAGAATTGGCTTACTTTGAAGTTCTTCATGAAATGAAATTGATCGTTGACTTGATCTATGAAGGTGGATTCAAGAAAATGCGTCAATCTATCTCAAACACTGCTGAATACGGTGACTATGTATCAGGTCCACGTGTGATTACTGAGCAAGTTAAAGAAAACATGAAAGCTGTTTTGGCAGATATCCAAAATGGAAAATTTGCAAATGACTTTGTAAATGACTACAAGGCTGGTCGTCCAAAATTAACTGCTTACCGTGAACAAGCAGCTAACCTTGAAATTGAAAAAGTTGGTGCAGAATTGCGTAAAGCAATGCCTTTCGTTGGTAAAAACGACGACGACGCATTCAAAATCTACAATTAATTCTTGTAAAGAGAGACAGAAGGCGAGTTGGGGGTACCTAACTCGTTTTTTATCTTGAAAAGTACTTGAGGAGGAGACAATGCTAAGTGCAAAAGATGTGGTGAGAGCCCACAAAGTTTTGAGTGGTGTAGTAGTTGATACACCACTAGAATATGATCATTATTTATCAGAAAAATACCAAGCAAAGATTTATCTCAAAAAGGAGAATGCGCAACGAGTTCGCTCTTTTAAGATTCGTGGAGCCTATTATGCCATTTCTCAACTATCAAAAGAAGAACGCGAGCGTGGTGTAGTCTGTGCCTCTGCGGGAAATCATGCCCAAGGTGTCGCCTATACTTGTAATGAGATGAAGATTCCTGCAACCATTTTTATGCCCATCACAACACCGCAACAAAAGATTGGGCAGGTTCGCTTTTTCGGTGGAGAGTTCGTGACAATCAAGTTGGTTGGGGATACCTTTGATGCTTCTGCTAAGGCAGCACAAGAATTTACATTGACAGAAAACCGCACCTTTATCGATCCTTTTGATGATGCGCATGTTCAGGCTGGTCAAGGGACTGTAGCCTATGAGATTCTTGAAGAAGCCCGTAAAGAGTCTATTGATTTTGACACAGTACTTGTACCAGTAGGTGGTGGCGGATTGATTGCCGGTGTTTCTACTTATATTAAGGAAACCAACCCGACCATTGAAGTGATTGGGGTAGAAGCTAATGGTGCTCGCTCTATGAAAGCTGCCTTTGAAGCTGGGGGACCAGTTAAGCTCAAAGAAATTGATAAGTTTGCTGATGGGATAGCCGTACAAAAGGTTGGACAATTAACCTATGAAGCGACCCGTAAGAATGTTGAAACGCTGATTGGGGTGGACGAGGGATTGATTTCCGAAACCTTGATTGATCTTTATTCCAAACAAGGTATTGTAGCAGAACCAGCCGGAGCTGCCAGCGTTGCAGCCTTGGAAGTTTTATCAGACTATATCAAAGGCAAGACGATTTGTTGTATTATTTCTGGAGGAAATAACGATATCAACCGCATGCCAGAGATGGAAGAACGTGCCTTGATTTACGATGGAATCAAGCATTACTTTGTAGTGAATTTCCCACAACGTCCAGGAGCTCTACGAGAGTTTGTAAATGACATTTTGGGGCCAAATGATGACATCACTCGTTTTGAATATATCAAACGAGCAAGCAAGGGGACAGGCCCTGTCTTGATTGGGGTAGCTCTTGCCAATAAGCATGATTATGCTGGCTTGATTCATCGAATGGAAAAGTTTGACCCATCTTATATTAATTTGAATGGGAACGAAACATTGTATAATATGCTAGTTTAAGCTAAAATAAAATTATTATCATATTATTTGCGTAATGATGTTGATGGTGCTATAATGAGGGTGACGAAAGGGGGAGATTCCCATGGTTTTACAAATTTTACTTATTTTATTGTTTTTAGTGGTGATTGCATCAGTGATTATGATTAGTTCTGTGTATGTGGTTCGACAACAATCGGTCGCTATCATAGAACGCTTTGGTAAATACCAAAAGTTGAGCAATAGTGGTATTCATTTACGAGCTCCTTTTGGAATTGATAGGATTGCGGCAAGAGTTCAACTACGCTTGTTGCAAAGTGAGATTGTTGTAGAGACAAAGACGCAAGATAATGTATTTGTAACGATGAATGTGGCAACTCAGTATCGAGTAAATGAAAATAACGTCACAGATGCCTATTATAAATTGATGCGTCCAGAAGCCCAAATTAAATCCTATATTGAAGATGCTTTGCGTTCATCTGTACCAAAGCTAACCCTAGATGAGTTGTTTGAGAAGAAGGATGAAATCGCCTTAGAAGTTCAAAAACAAGTGGCTGAAGAAATGTCTACGTATGGGTATATCATTGTCAAAACGCTGATTACTAAGGTTGAACC
>NZ_AJQY01000029.1:0-13317 GCF_000296875.1 Streptococcus sp. GMD1S
TTTAATTGCTCTCAATATGAAAGTCCTTTCCAAATCCCTGTAGGGGGCATCTAAATACAACAGGAAAAAGCCTTGATTTACAAGGCTTTTTTGTGTATCTGTTCTACTTTTGGTCAACTAATGGATATCAACGGTATAATTTTATGAACACCCTTCTGAACTGCACCCCAAAAGTTAGACAGAAAAAACCTAACTTTTGTGGCGCAGTTCATTCGCGCCACATGAAATTATTTAAGCATATCCTTCTCTTTCATTATCATTTTCTGTTATAATAAATTGTACTTCTAAAATAGAAAGGTCTTAAGATGACAACTCTTATTAAACATAAACGTGTAGAATTTTCAGAACTTTTTTATGACTTAGTTTTTGTTTTTGCAATTTCAAAAGTAACTACTTTAATTGAGCATCTTCATAACGGTATTTTGACTTGGAATTCTTTCCTTGATTTTTTCATGGCTGTTTTGGTTCTCACTGATTCATGGATGATTCAAACCGTTTATACCAATCGCTATGGAAAGAACTCTTTATTTAACATGGTAATCATGTTTATCAAAATGGGACTTTTACTCTTTATAGCCAATATGATGGGACCTGATTGGCAACAATATTTTCATTATCTTTGTTGGGCTGTTGGTACATTAACCTTTACCTTATTTTTACAATATTTGGTTGAATTTTTTAGAAAATCAACCGATAATGTTGAACGGGAAAGTATCAAAGGTTTTCTATGGATAACAGGTCTAGGAAGTTTAGGAGTCTATCTAGCAGCTCTTCTTCCTATTTACGTTGGAGTCTCTGTCTTATTTGCTAGTATTCTGCTAACATTTATTATGCCAATTATCTTGCTTAGTAAAGATAAGCATTACCAGGTAAATCTCCCCCATTTAATCGAGCGCATCTCCCTTCTTGTCATTATTACGTTTGGAGAGATGATTATGGAGCTAGCTAACTTCTTTACAATCGAGAATTTCTCGATTTATTCGGTTCTTTATTTCATTATTATGCTTTCTCTGTTCTTGTTTTATTTTGGTCAATTCGACCATGCTATTGATGAAAAATCTAATCAAAAGGGGCTATTTCTAATTTACAGTCACTATCCTATTTTCATTGGGCTTATGATGATGACTGTATCGATGAGTTTTCTTCTGAATCCTGAAGCTAATCGTCTCTTTGCAACCAGCTTCTCTTATATCGGATTTGGCCTCTTTCAAGCTGCTGTCCTAGTAAATGGGCCCTATAACAAACACTATCTTCGCTATTCGAAAAGTTACTACTGTGTCCAAGCGACACTCTATCTGGCTGCCTTGATTCTCTCTTTAATCTTTGCTTCTAATCCTATAATAGTAGTGAGTATAACAACCATTTTAGCTCTAGCTATAGCCATTCATTTTATTTATTTTTATATGACACAGAATAAAAAATATTCCAAATCTAACTGGGGGTTCTTTTAATGAGTTTATAACATAAAAAAGCTTTGGGAACCAAGGCTTTTTGTTGTTCTGAACTAAAAAATGACAGGATTGTTAGGATATTCTGAGTTTAGTATAGATAAAATTCTTTCCTTATAAAACAAAAAACGCTATCTAGCGTTTTTTGTTATTCTTAGTTACTCGTCTAATCGAATAAACATCATTGCGTTAAGCAAAGAGATGAGAGCGACTGTATTGACATTATTGGAATAGATCAGTCTCTTATTTTCAATAGGTGGAATAATAAAATTTGAAATAATGATGTCGTAAGGTGATTCTTTTAGAGCATCAAGGGATAACTCTAATTCACTCCAAACTTCCAGTTCAAAATTGTTACTGCAATAGTAAGAAAGTGTCTCAGCTACTGATTTTGCATGATACTGATCAAAATTACTCATGACCAAAACCTTTAATTTAGGTTGATTTTGTAAAATATTTAGCACCAAGTGTTTGCTATGAGTGATAAAAGTATAAGACAAATGATTGACCTTCATTGAACTATCATCCATTTCCAAAGTCTTTAGATAATGTTCCATTCCTTCCTTCACCTCTGAAACAAAGCGAGGGAAAATATTTTGAAAGTTCTTGATTGTATTACCTTTTTGATCAAATAGGATAAACTCTGTCGATAATTCCTGGCGATGCAGATGTGCTGTATTATGCAGATGCCAAATCAGATTGTCTCTATTGTCTACTTGGAGATTATAGTCTCTTGATACCTGATCTACTAGTTCTCCCAATAACTGATACGATTTTTTTACATAGCTGTCTGTTTTTGCATGGTTCAGAAATACTTCTTCATCTATGAAAAACATTTTTTGAAAATAGGATACAAATAGTTGACCTATCACTTCTTTATTCAGAGAGATACGATATTCAGAATCAAAGCTCGCTACAATCTCTTCGATGCCTTCTGCCTGCATGAAAGACTCTAACAATTGATTGTTAAAAGAATTTTTCTCAACTTCCATAAAATGACCAAACTTTATTCGGTATAAATTTGTTACGAGGAGTAACTTTAACATTCGTTGAGTGGCGAAATTGACAGGAAATGCAGTTTCTTTATAGATCAGTGCCAACAGTTTACACAAAGGTTCTACAGAAAAATCTTCAAAGGGCCATTCGAGGAAATAATATTTCTCTGAAAAATACTGGGCAAAAAAGTAACGGATATCGATTTCATTTCCAGTGATTTGAACTGGATTGAGGCTAATTTCAAAACGATATTGCTTCTTAATAATTTTATTAATGTGACGGATGATACGGTAAAGAGAGGAAGAACTGATATAAAACTCTTTGCAAATACTATCAGTATCACATCCTTCATTAAAGAAGATAAATTCTAAAATTGAAAAGTGGGTTGAATGCTTAAAAAAATGATGATAGACCATCTCAATATCACTATCATCGGTATTAATGATACGGATGCCGTTTGTTGAGGAATGAAATATCAAGTCAGGAAAGGAAGACCTGACCTGGGACAAGTCATCTTTTACAGAACGTTCTGCACAGTGCAATAATTCTGCTAGTTCCGAGATATGAAACCAGCGTTTGTTTTCAAATAGTAATTCTAATAATTCTAATTGTCTGTGACTTTTTTTCGATAATAAATCTCTCATGGATAACTTTTCTCTCTTTATAATAAACTAAAGGATTGTCTTTCAATCTTCATGCAATTATACCACATGGAGTGCATTTATCCTCTTACAACGACTTTTGCTTGTCATAAAAAGACTAGTCTAATCCCTTAGAAACTCAGTAATATCAAGATTTTCTTATTTATTTGTATCTAAAGTACATGTTTACAGTACGGTTTTTAAGACGAACTATTATGTTTCCAAGTTGAAATACTATATAATTAGTGTAATCAAAGAAATTGATTCTTTGATTTAGAAATAGAAAAGGAGGATACACTATGTTGTGGTCCATTATTGTAGGAGGTCTTATTGGTCTCATCGCAGGTGCAATCACTAAAAAAGGTGGTTCAATGGGATTGATTGCAAATATCTTTGCAGGTCTTATCGGTTCGTCTGTAGGGCAATCACTTCTAGGAAGCTGGGGACCTTCATTGGCTGGAATGGCTATTATTCCGTCAATCGTTGGTGCAGTGATTGTTGTTGCAGTCGTTTCATTTCTATTTGGTAAAAAATAAGCATTACCTAATAAGAAATTAAAAGTGATAAGCCATAATTTTGAATTCTGTAGACGGGTAAAATTATGGTTTAAAGCTTTTCAATTGAAAGGATTTAATATGTCAAAATCAAAGAAAATATTGTTACTTATTTTCTGTATCTTAATCTTGACTATTTTCCTTCCTATTCTCATAGATTATCATCAGGTCAGTGATTTAGGAATCCACTTATTCAGTTGGAGAGAACTCTACGCTGAATTCCTGATTGCTAGATATGTCTTTTGGGGGACACTTGTCCTATCTGTTTTAGTTTTAATTTCAATGTTAGTGATACTCTTTTATCCTAAACAATATCTAGAGATTCAATTAGAAACTCAAGAAGATACATTAAAACTAAAAAATTCAGCTATCGAAGGCTTTGTTCGATGTTTGGTCATTGATCATCAGTTGATGAAAGAACCAACGGTCCATGTTAATAGCCGCAAAAATAAATGTTTCGTTACTGTAGAAGGGAAAATTCTTCCTTCAGACAACATCTCAAATCGATGTCTAGTCATTCAGAATGAAATAACTCATGGATTAAAGCAGTTCTTTGGTATTGAACGTGAGGTAAAACTTGAAGTTAAAGTTAAAGAAGTTGAACCTCGAAAAACGACCAAAAAGACTGTTAGTCGTGTAAAGTAAGGAAGTAAAAATGGAATGGTTTAAAAAATATCAGTATCCAATTATTGCAGGTTTAGTAGGTGTCATTCTCGCTTGCTTTATCTTATCCTTTGGCTTTTTCAAAACACTATTTGTACTAATTTGTGGAGCCTTAGGAGCATTTGCAGGATACTATGTTAAGGAAAAATATTTAAATAAATAAAGGAGTCTCGTATGTCAAACGTAGATAAAAATGTAGAAAAAAAAGATGTTGCTGTTGTTTCTCAAGATGTTAAAGGGGAACTCACTTATGAAAACAAAGTAATCCAAAAAATCATTGGTCTTTCACTTGAAAAAGTACCTGGACTTTTGGATGTGGATGGAGGATTCTTCTCTAATCTAACAGAAAAAATCATCAATACAGATAATGTCACTCATGGTGTCAATGTTGAAGTTGGGAAAGAGCAAGTTGCAGTTGACTTGAACATTGTTGTTGAGTACCAAAAGAATGTCCCTGCTTTATACAAAGAAATCAAAGATGTTGTCGTATCACAAGTTACAAAAATGACTGATCTAGAAGTTGTTGAAGTCAATGTGAATGTTGTTGATATCAAAACGAAGGAACAGCATGAAGCAGATTCAGTTAGCCTTCAAGACCGAGTAACTGACGTGGCTTCTTCAACAGGAGAATTTGCTTCAGAACAATTTGAAAAAGTGAAATCTGGTATCGGTTCAGGTGTTGCTGCTGTTCAAGAAAAAGTAGGCGAAGGTGTTGAAGCCGTTAAGGGCGAAACAAAGGAAAATGCTCGCGTACACTAATTCATCTTGTCAAAATCAATTAATTTAAAGGAGGCAGAATCATGTCAACAGAAGAAAAATTAAACCAAGCAAAAGGTTCCATTAAAGAAGGTGTCGGCAAAATGATCGGCGATGAAAAAATGGAAAAAGAAGGAACAGCTGAAAAAGTTGTTTCTAAAGTAAAAGAAGTTGCTGAAGATGCTAAAGATGCTGTCGAAGGCGCTATTGAAGGTGTTAAAAACATGCTTCACAAAGACGAAAAATAAGGCTCAAAGTTAGCTGACCTTTTCATCTATAGTAGTCAAAAAGAGGACCGTAAATGTCCTCTTTTTTTGTAGATCGGATTCTAAACACGCTTCCCAATTTTCGTTAAAAGAAATTCTTAACAGGAAAAGCTCTGTTTTCAGGGCTTGTTTGCTTACTTAAAATAATATGTTTTTTATTGAATTGAAACAAAATTGAAAAGGTTGCACACTACTAGACTGGCTTATTTATCCACCACCTGAGCTTCAAATTGGGCTGGTTGGTTGTCTACGTTGGTAATGGTTATCGTGTAGGGCTTGTTATTGGTGGCATCAAAGACTTTTTCACCTTGGTAACTCACAACAACTCCATCTTTTACTAAATAAATATCTGGTTGGGTGTTTGGAAGTTCTTCATCCTCCTCATCCAAACCATGGCTTTTTATAATTTTTTGTCCCTCTACTTCATAGTAAACATCGCCGTTTCTTTCACTCCAAACACTTGAGCCAGTTAATTTAATTTTACTTGAATCGTTTTTCTTCAAGATGAAGATTGAATAGTATTCCAAATCTTGTGTTCTGGGATTTACTCTTAAGTTGACGGATTGACCTGGTTGAAGAGTGTATTTGCCATAGTTCAAAACGGAAAAGACAAACCAGACTAGCAGCAAACTATACAAGACTCCTATAATCATTCGTGAGCGCCTACTTTTAAACAAACGTAAAAGTAACAGTAAAGAGACAATAAAGAGCAATTCTGTAAACATTCTTCTCCCCTTTTCTTATCATCGTTGACATTCTAAACAAGGTCTCGCGTTCATTTCTTACTAGTAAGCTCAACCATACAAAGTCTGATACATCTTATCTAGAAAAGCTTTCAACTCTTTTCGAACAATCTTTAACAGGCGTTCTTCTTCGGCTGGAGAGATGTTCACACTTTCTTTTTTCTGATTCCTAATATGAGAATAGTAACTACGTTTTAGGGTTAAATGATGATCTAAAATATAGTAGGCATCTATTTTTTCCTCATTTACCATTGTTTCAAATAAAACCGAGACTTCATCCCTTCTAGGATTCGACATTTTCAAATCGATGTCTCCTTTTATCCCTATGGAGTCAATTCCTCCATCCAAGCGAATGACACCGTCGGGAGGAACAATATAGCCTGCTTTTCGCATGTCAGACGCATATTTTCCTGACGCCGTTAAATGTTGTAAGACAGCTGTAGTGTCCTTTTCTTCAAAGGAGGTCTTTAATTGGAAGCGTTCTTGGTGGGAATAAAGATTGATACCAACAACTAAGGCAAGTACAGAAGCAAGCAAGATTCGTATTTTTCTAGGTCTCGACATGTTTATCTCCTCTATCTAAGAAATCATAGAAGTCTTGTTTCTAACTTTGAAAGATAACTTCTTTATCCTTGAAAATCCTTGGGACTCTAGCCCCACGTGAATATTATCTGCCCTTTTTCATGATGTATTTTCGTATAGGTGTTTCAACCATTTGAACGATTTCAAATCCTTCTTTTTGGTAAAGGTTGTAAGCTGTTTGATTTGCCTCGTAGACATTTAGAGAGACAGTATCTATGTCTTCATTTTCAAAGGCCAAACTAACAAATTTTCTTAAAGCCTGGCTACCTAAGCCTTGCCCCTGCTTCTGAGGGTTGATAAAAAATCTCCCGATATGAAGATTCCTGTCTTCTAGCCTGATTTTCTGGATAAGCCCCACAAACTCTTGTCCATCAAAGATTGAAAAGATTCCTTTCAAATCTTGCAAGATTTGAATTGTTAAGGGAAAAGGAATCATTGTTCCCATCCATTGTTCTTGAAAGGATTTGCCAAGGGAGTTGGACCATTGGCATACGAGCTGAGCATTTTCTATGCTCACATTTTCTTCAAAACGAATTGTCATCTTGACCTCACCATCTTATCAATGTTTCTTTATTATACTACTTCTTCTATTTTTTACGAATAGATAAGTATGATTGATCTTTATTTTTTTCTTGTCGGGAGCATTCTCGCTTCCTTCTTGGGTTTGGTCATTGACCGTTTTCCTGAGCAATCCATTATTCGACCGGCTAGTCACTGTGATTCCTGTCAGACTCGCTTGCGTCCCTCAGATTTGATTCCTATTCTCTCGCAGGTCTTCAATCGCTTTCGCTGTCGCTACTGCAAGATTCGCTATCCATTCTGGTATGCCCTTTTTGAATTCGGCTTAGGACTCCTCTTTCTGACTTGGTCTTTGGGTTGGATTTCCTTGGGTCAAGCCATCCTAATCACTGCTGGCTCAACCTTGGGCATCTACGACTTTCGCCATCAGGAATATCCCTTACTAGTCTGGCTGACGTTCCACCTAATCCTCATGGCCTGCTCTGGCTGGAATCTGGTTATGATTTTCTTCCTTGTCCTCGGAATCATGGCCCATTTTATCGATATCCGCATGGGAGCAGGAGATTTTCTATTTCTGGCTTCTTGTGCGCTCGTTTTTAGTGTGACAGAATTACTCATCTTGATTCAGTTCTCTTCGGCAGCAGGGATTTTAGCCTTTCTTTCGCAAAAGAAAAAGAAAAGACTTCCTTTTGTGCCTTTCCTCTTACTTGCTGCGACTATAATAATTTTCTATCAGTTCTTATTAGTTTGTTGAATTGGGAACCCAAAGCTCAACTTCTGCATCCATGGGATTACCGTTTAAAAGTATTTCTAAGATAATTCCATCATTGTAAAGCGAGCTATATTCTCCCTCAAAAAAGTTATCCTCCAATTTATCAAACAAGAGTCTTGATTTATCACCACTGGCTGAGCTTACTAAATAATCTTTCTCTGGGACAAGAATGCTTTCGTAACCTGCCACAGCATTATTTGCCGCAACTCCTGCGTAGTATTGTATACCATCTTTATGAGGAACTATCAAAGCATAGCCTCTTTTATCTAGAGAATGGGGCATCAATTTTCCTAGCATTCCTTCTTTAAATAACTGAGTATAGAATGCCGTTTTCTCTTTAGAATAGTGATGTTCATGAACTGTAGTTCCTTCTATCAAAATACTCTTGCCAACTAAGGTAAACGATGGTTTAGTTTGATGTTTCATTATATGAACTCCTTTCTTTATGGTATAATCATAACAAAAGTAATATGACAACTATCTGTCATATTTAAGGAGAAAATTATGAAAATCGACCGTCAAATGGGGATTATTTCTCATTTAGTAAATAAACGAAAAACAACAGCTAAAGAATTATCAGAACTTTTTAAAGTCAGCACACGAACTATTATGAGAGATATTGATGATTTATCTCTTGCAGGCATTCCTCTCTATGTAATGAAAGGAAAAAATGGAGGCATTTTTCTTATGGAAGACTTCCAAACTGATAAATCTCCCCTGACCCAATCCGAAAGGCTTTCGATCGAATCTGGTTTAAAAAGCCGTTATCAAGTATTGGAAGATGCCTCTACTTTCAATGCTATATTGAAATTAAATGCTACCAATACATACTCTGATTTCGAAATTGATTTATCTCTATCTCAAGGGAACTTGGAAATACGAACTTTGATTTTTAAGTTATTGGAAGCTATCAGAGGTAGAGTAAAAATAAAATTTTCCTATATTAATTCACAAGGACTGGTGAGTCAAAAAAATTGTGAGCCTTACCGTATTGTCTATAAGGACCGGAGTTGGTATATGGATGCCTACGATACTGATAAAGCGCGTTTTTCTGTTTTTAAAGTTGCTAGAATTAGTGAACTTACTCTCTCCGATACTTTTTCAAAAAGACATTTTACACCACTTCCCTATGATGGTGGTGCTTGGATGAATGAAAACAAAGTACCTGTCATCCTGCATGTCCAGAAAATTGTTCTTGATCAATTTGTGGAACTCTTAGGCTATAATGCCATAAAACCTATTAATAGCGATATTTACGAGATTACTTATCCGTTAAACGACAATGATTGGGGATACAATACCTTGCTTGCTTTTGGAAAATACATCACTGTTATATCTCCTAAGCATTTCCTAAAACATTTCACCAACTATATAGATACCATTCATAAGCAATACCCAAACTAATATTCAACTGTCATTCATGAACTTATATTCTCAAAAGAAAAAGGAAAGACTTCCTTTTGTGCCTTTCCTCTTACTTGCTGCTTGCGTGATTATTTTTGGTAAGCTACTGCTTGTTTGATAAAGTCCTGAATCGGCTCTCCTTGGTGGAGAGCTTTTACAATTTTCGAACCAACGATAACACCATCTGACACCGCATTGAAGCGTTCTACTTCTGCTTGACTAGATACGCCAAAACCTGTCAAGACTGGGATGTCAGCTACTTGATGCAATTGTGCCAGGTGCTTGTCCAAGTCTGCGCGGTAATTGCCAGATTTCCCTGTCACCCCATTGATGGCAACGGCATAGACAAAGCCTTCCGCTCCCTTGATCAACTCTTTCTGACGTTCAAGTCCTGTGGTCAAACTAACTAGGGGAATCAAGGCAATATCTGTGTCTACCAAAAAGGGCTCTATAAAGTTGGCATGCTCATGAGGCAGGTCTGGGATAATCAAGCCCTTAACTGCTGTATCTGCCAAATCTTTGACAAATTTCTCCACACCGTACTGAAAGAGGGGGTTGAAGTAGGTCATGATGACCAGTGGCACCTCAGTCTGAATGGTTTTCAAGGTTTCAACCAAAGCCCGGGTAGAAGTCCCATGAGCTAGACTTCGCAAGCCTGCTTCTTCGATCACAGGTCCATCAGCAACAGGGTCTGAAAAGGGAATGCCCACTTCAATAGCTGAAACACCCAAATCTTCTAAAAAGTGGATTGTTTCAGCGAGACCATCCAAACCTTTCTCATGGTCCCCAGCCATGATATAAGGAACGAAAATTCCCTTTCCAGCTGCTTTGATAGCATTCAATTTTTCTGTTAATGTCTTAGGCATGAGCTTCTCCCTTCTTTGCTGCATCTGCTTCCAAGCGGTCTTTGACTTGAACCACATCCTTGTCCCCACGTCCAGATAGGCAGACAATCATAGACTTGTCTGGTCCGAGGTCTTTGGCTAATTTCACTGCAAAGGCAATGGCATGGCTAGATTCCAAGGCTGGGATAATTCCTTCCACACGAGACAAGAGTTGGAATCCTTCCAAGGCTTCTTCGTCTGTCACAGGAACATAGCTGGCACGTTTAATATCGTGGTAGTGTGAATGTTCTGGACCGATACCAGGATAGTCCAAACCTGCTGAGATAGAGAAGGCTTCAAGAATTTGACCATGGGCATCTTGGAGCACATCCATGAGGGAACCGTGAAGAACACCTGGACGGCCCTTGGTCAAGGTAGCTGCGTGGTGCTCTGTATCCACACCAAGTCCTGCTGCTTCAGCCCCATACATGGCTACAGACTCATCTTCTACAAAGGGATGGAAGAGACCGATAGCATTAGAACCACCACCAACACAGGCTACTAGGGCATCTGGCAGATCTTGACCTGTCATATCGCGATACTGTTGTTTAGCTTCTCGACCAATGACACTTTGGAAATCACGAACAATTTCTGGGAATGGATGAGGCCCCAAGGCAGAACCAAGAATATAGTGGGTATCATCGATATTAGCTACCCATGAACGAAGGGCTGCATTGACCGCATCCTTGAGCACGCGCGAACCATCAGTCACAGCCTCAACCTTGGCTCCCAAAAGCTCCATACGGAAGACATTAAGGGCTTGGCGTTTAACATCTTCCTCACCCATGTAGATGGTACATTCCATGTTAAAGAGGGCTGCAGCTGTTGCAGTTGCCACACCGTGCTGACCAGCACCAGTTTCAGCGATAATTTTCTTTTTACCCATGCGTTTAGCCAGAAGAACCTGTCCCAAGGCATTATTAATCTTGTGAGCCCCTGTATGGTTGAGGTCTTCCCGTTTGAGGTAAATCTTGGCTCCTCCGATATGCTGGGTCAAGTTTTTTGCGTAGTAAAGGGGAGTTTCACGTCCTACATACTGGCGTAAGAGCTGGTTTAATTCCTCTTGGAAACTTGGGTCTGCCTGACTTTCACGGTAGGCTTTTCCCAACTCCAAAACTGCTGTCATCAATGTTTCTGGGACGAAACGTCCGCCGAATTTTCCGTAAAATCCATCTTTATTTGGTTCTTGATATGCCATGCTTTACCCTCTCTATAAATCTTCTAATCTTTTCATGATCTTTCTGTCCATCTGTCTCCACTCCACTCGATACATCTACTGCATAGGGAGTAAAGTGTTGAATTGCTTTTGCTACATTGTCTTCCTTAAGCCCACCAGCGATAAAGAAAGGCTGGGCTAGTCCAGACGTATCCAGTTGACCCCAGTCAAAGGTCTTACCACTCCCAGCCACAGGGGCATCAAAGAGGAGATAATCCGCCTGAGAATTGGGGACATGACCATCTCCATCCACCTGCACCGCCTGAATGCTGGCACAAGGCAAATCCTCAAACAAATCATCTGCTACCTGACCATGAACTTGAACCAAGTCCAAACCAACTTTTTCAATCGCTTCTAGCAGTTCTGCCCGACTTGGTGAAACAAATACGCCAACCTTTTTTACACCTGCAGGAATGAGCTTTGCCAGCTCTGTAGCCTTTTCCAAGGTCACCTGTCTTTTACTAGGTGCAAAGACAAAACCAATATAGTCTGCCCCTGCTGATACGGCTGTTTCTACCGCTTCTTTGGTCGTCAATCCACAAATCTTAACCTTTGTCAATTTGCAACTCCTTGATTCTCTGGGCTACATCTTCTGCCTGCATGAGAGCTGTCCCCACCAAGATTCCGTTAAAGTATGGTGCTACTCGTTCCGCATCCTGCCCTGTGAAAATAGCAGATTCAGAAATGTAATAGTGACCTTTCTTAAAGTGCTGAGCCAAGTCCACACTGGTCTGCAAGTCGACCTCAAAGGTGGTCAAGTTGCGGTTATTAACCCCAATAATCTCAGCACCAAGCCTGTGGGCCACTTCTAGTTCAGCTAGATTGTGAGTCTCCACCAAGACTTCCAAACCTAACTCTGTCGCGTAGTCATACAGTTCCTTGAGGCGTTCTTCTGACAAGGCTGCCACGATGAGCAAGATGACTGTCGCCCCTGCATTCCGAGCTCGGATGATTTGCTTTTCATCGATGATAAAGTCCTTGTTGAGTGTCGGAATCTGTACCTGACTAGAAATCTCTCGTAGATAATCCAAATGCCCTTTAAAGAAAACTTCATCTGTCAAAACCGAAATCATCACTGCGCCGTTCGCTTCATAAGTCTGGGCCTGTTGTACAATATCCACATTGAGATTGATATCTCCCAAACTAGGGCTAGCCTTCTTGACCTCAGCGATTACCTGTAAACGGTCTTGATGTTGTTTTAAATAGTCAGCTAAGCGATAGGTCTGGCGCAAGGGCTGGATTTCCTCCAGCTCCATTTGCTCGACCTCACGCGCCTTCTGCTCCAAGATTTGTGCTAAAAATTCCTGACTCATTTTTGATACTCCTGTAACAGTCTGAGTTTTTCAAGGGCCTTGCCACTAGCAATCACTTGACGAGCCAAGGCAACTCCTTCCTTGATACTATCTACCTTACCATTAGCATAGAAACCAAGACCAGCATTCAATACTGTCGTTTCCAAGAATGGGCTTGGTTCATTTTTCAGAACGCTGAGCAAAATTTCTGCATTTTCCTGAGCATTGCCTCCACGGATATCTTCAATAGCGTAGCGTTCCATCCCCAAATCCTCTGGAGTGAAGCTTGACAAGGTGATTTCGCCATTTTCAAGAAGAGCAATCTTGGTTGTTCCGTTCAAGCCAGCTTCATCAAGACCTTCTGGTCCAGCAACCACAATGGCACGCTTACGACCCATATTTTTCAAAACCTGAGCTGTACTTTCTAAAAGTTCTGGACGACTAATACCAAGAAGCTGTGTTTCCAAAGCCATTGGGTGAATCAGTGGACCAGTCAAGTTCATAATTGTTGGAATTCCCAACTCCAAACGAGCTGGCATGATGTATTTCATAGCTGGGTGCATATTTTTAGCAAAGAGAAA